>NZ_CP090177.1:2700000-3000000 GCF_042214795.1 Arcobacter iocasae
GCAAAAGTGTTGATATGATGATAAATGCAGGAGATTCATTTTATGGACCAATAGAACCAAAAGCTACTTATGAATTATTAAGAGAAAACAACTTTGTAAATATCTGTGGAAATCAAGATAGAGAAATATTAGAAGCTTCTTTAGAACAACTAGAAAATAATCCTACTTTAAAATATACTTATGAAAACTTGGGTGAAGAGGTTTTATATTGGATACAAGATTTACCCTTTGAAAAATTTTTAGGAAAAGATTTGTATGTAACTCACGGCACACAACATGATGATAGTGTTTATTTACTTGAAGATGTAAGTAGTGGGAAACCAGTTTTAAGAGATGAAAAAAAGATAATTGAACTTCTTGATGATGTAGAATCTAAGTTTGTAATTTGTGGACATTCTCATACTCCTAGATGTGTAAATTTAAGTACAGGGCAAGTGGTTATCAATCCAGGTTCAGTAGGCTTGCAAGCTTACAAAGATAAATCACCAAATGAACATATTATAGAAAATGCTTATCCTGATGCCACATATATAATACTTGATGTAAATTCAAGTGAATATAATATAGAGTTGGTAAAAGTTGCTTATGATTATGAAAAAGCAGCATTAAAAGCTGAATCTAATGGAAGAGTAGATTGGGCTTATACTCTTAGAACTGGAAAAATATCTTAAGTTTATGAAAAAGAGTGTGAATTTATATTTTGATAAAGAGTGCCCATTTTGTAATTATTATGCAAATTATAATTTAGTAAAAACTAATCATAATCTTAACCTTTATAATGCAAGAGAATATCCTCAAAAAATAAAACTTTTAAGAGAAAAGGGCTTTGATATTAATAATGGAATTATTATTGAAGTTGATGAAAAGATATTTCAAGGCTCAAATGCTGTAAAACAATTAAATAAACTATCTACTAAAGAAGTAAAAGTATTGAATACAAAGTTCTTTTCTATATTTTTATACCCGATTATAAAATCAATTAGAAAAGTAGTTCTTTTTATATTAAATAAAAATCCTCACATTAAATAAAACAAACAATTGACTTTAGATATAATATTTATTTAAATATATAAAAATAAGGAATCAGATAATGAGAATTGCAGTTTTTTGTGGATCAAGTGCTGGTAATAATATAGAATATATAAATGCTACAAAACGGCTAGGTAAATATTTTGCCCAAAATAATATAGAAGTAGTATATGGTGGTGGAAATGTTGGACTTATGGGTGCAATTGCAGATTCTGTTATGGAAAATGGTGGAAAAGTTTATGGAGTAATTCCTGAAAAATTAAAAGAAAAAGAGTTGGCTCACACAGGAATAACTGACTTAAAAGTAGTTTCAAATATGCATGAAAGAAAAGCTGCAATGGCAGAGATGGCTGATGCTTTTGTAGTACTTCCAGGAGGTGCAGGAACATTAGAAGAGACTTTTGAAGTTTGGACTTGGGCGTTACTTGGCTTTCATAATAAACCTTGTGCTTTTTTTAATATAAATGGATTTTATAACAAATTATTTGAGATGATAGATAATATGTGTGAAGCAGAGTTTTTAAGAAATGAGTACTCTGATATGCTTATTAAAACAGACAATCAAGAAATACTATTGAAAGCTATAAAAGAGTACATACCACCAAAACAAAAATGGTAAATTAAATTTGGAAAAAAGATGATAGAATTTATAAAAGAAATACCAAAAGCAGAACTACACTTACATATTGAAGGCTCACTGGAGCCTGAACTTATGTTTGAACTTGCAAAAAGAAATAATATAAAGATACCTTACAACTCTGTAGAAGAAGTAAGAGCTGCCTATGATTTTACAAACTTACAATCCTTTTTGGATATTTATTATGCGGGAGCAAATGTACTTCTTCATAAAAAAGATTTTTATGATTTGACTTGGGCTTATATTTTAAAATGTGTACAAAACAGTATAATCCATACAGAGATATTTTTTGACCCACAAACACACACTCAAAGAGGTGTATCTTTTGATACGATTATTTTAGGAATAAGCCAAGCTTTAGAAGATGCAAAAGAGAAGTTTGGAATTAGCTCAAATATTATTATGTGTTTTTTAAGACACTTAAGTCAAGAAGAGGCTTTAAAAACTTTTGAAGAGTCTTTACCTTTCAAAGATAAGATTATAGGTATTGGGCTTGATTCCTCAGAACTTGGACATCCTCCTTCAAAATTTAAAGAAGTGTTTAAAAAAGCAAAAGATGCAGGATTTAAACTTGTGGCTCATGCGGGAGAAGAGGCTGATTATTCGTATATTTATGAGGCTTTAGATTTATTGGATATCCAAAGAATCGACCATGGAGTACAAGCAGTTCATTCAAAAGAGTTGATGGAAAGATTAAAAAAAGAGCAAACACCTTTGACCGTTTGCCCAAATTCAAATATAGAACTAAAAGTTTTTGAAAACTACAAACAACATAATGTAAAACAACTTTTAGACTATGGCCTAAATGTAACAATAAACTCTGATGATCCAGCATATTTTAAAGGTTATTTAAATGATAACTTTATAAATTTATATGAACATATAGATTTGGCAAAAGAAGATATTGTAAAACTTGTTAGAAACTCTTTTAACTCTTCTTTTATATCAGATGAATTAAAAAACAAGTACTTAAAAAAGCTTGATACTTTTTTAAAAAATAAATAGGATAAATTATGAATAAAATCAAAGAGATATTAAAAAATCAAAAAATAGTAATAATAGATGGAGCAACAGGAACAGAGTTGGAGAGAAAAGGTTATGACATCAATGATTCACTTTGGTCAGCTAAATTTTTGATGGAAAATCCAAAAGCAATTTCTGAAGTTCATAAAGACTATTTAGAAGCTGGAAGTGATTGTATTACAACTTTAAGTTATCAAGCTACATTTGAAGGCTTTAAGAAGCGAGGACTAAATGAAGTCCAAGCAAAAGAACTTTTGCAATCTTCTATTAAACTAGCCATAGAAGCAAGAGATGAGTTTTGGGCAAGTAATGAATCAAATAAGAGAATTAAACCTCTTGTAGCAGCTTCTGTTGGTCCTTATGGAGCATATTTAGCAGATGGTTCAGAGTTTAGAGGTAATTATGGACTAAGCCAAGAAGAGCTTGTAAATTTTCATAGAAAAAGAATGCAAGCTTTGATTGAAGCAAAACCAGATTTATTGGCTTGTGAGACAGTTCCTTGTCTAATAGAAGCAAAAGCTTATGTAAAACTTCTCGAGGAGTTTCCTTCAACTCAAGCTTGGATAACTTTTAGTGCAAAAGATGGAGAACATATAAATAGTGGTGAAAGTATTAAAGAGTGTGCAAAGTTTTTAGATGATAAAGAACAAATTGTAGCTATTGGTATAAATTGTACAGCACCACAATATATTGAATCTTTAATCTCACAGATTAAAGAAGTCTCAACAAAACCAATTATTGTTTATCCAAATGGGGGCGCTGCTTATGATGGAGCAACTAAAACTTGGAGTACACAAGCTAATACAAAAGATTATGGGAAGATGGCACATATGTGGTATGAAAAGGGAGCAAGTATTATTGGTGGTTGTTGTCAAACAACACCAAATGATATAGAACAAATCTCATCTTGGGTTAGAAGCTAAAGTTTAGCTTTTCTCTAACCCCTCTCTTACTAATTTTTTTATATAATACAAAATCTCAAAATAGGTTAAACAATGTCAAAAAGCTTAAATACAAATAGTGTAAAAAGTGTAAAATCAGAAAAAATAGCAGCAACTGCAAATCAAAATAAAAATCCAGTAAAAGTTGGATTCTCACAAGATAGATACGAAAATGAACAAGTTGTAAATGCTAGAAAAGCTGCAAACTTAGCACTAGCCAAAGAAAAAGCGAAGAAAAAAGCAAAAATGGCAAAGGCTTCTAAGAAGAAAAACAAAAAATAGTTTCTAAATAAAAGGGAAAAACATGAATATTGATACTTTTTTAATATATTCAGTGATTGCATTTTTATATGTATTAAGTCCCGGTCCAGCAGTGATGTTAGCTATTGTAAATGGTATAAGAACTGATATGAAAACTGTAGCTGTTTCCTGTTTTGCCAATATCCTTGGTTTAGCTGTTTTATCTACTGCTTCAATTTTAGGTCTTGGGGTATTGATTTTAACTTCAGCTACACTTTTTTTAATAGTAAAAATCATAGGTGCCTTTTATCTTATGTATTTAGGTTTAAAGTTTTTACGAAACAGAGGTATTTTGAATATAGATGCCATGGAAAAAAATGTTAAGCAAAAAAGTAAAAAAGCATACTTCTTCGAATCATTTTTTGTAGCAGTTACAAACCCAAAACCAATCATATTTTTTACAGCAATATTTCCTCAGTTTTTAAATCTACATGAAGCTATTGCTCCTCAATTTTTTATTATGACTGGGGAGTTTTTATGTTTTTCATTTTTTGGACTTTGTACTTATGCTTTTTTATCTAAAAAATCAAAAGCATTACTTAGTAATGAAAAAAGAATGTATTGGTTCAATAAGTTTACAGGTGGTTTGTTTATATTTTTAGGACTTGGTTTGTTAAGAATTAAAAATCATGCCTAAAAGGCGAGGTTATTAGATAATAACTTCACCTTTTTCTTTTGCTCTATATTCATCTATTTTAAATGTATCATTTGCAATAACTCTTGGTGTTGCTTCTTTGTATTGATTTACTAATTTATTGATAGTTTTTAACTCATCATCATCGAATAAATCTTCATCATAATCTATACCAATTTCTACAAATTGTAGTTCTGTAAAATTTTCTCGCTCGATAATATCAATATCTATATTATCAAGTAACTCTTGAATAAAGAAAACTCTATCATCTTCATCTTCTAATACTTCTTCTGTTGCTATTATTTCAAAAAGTTCTGATAGTATTTTTGGCTCAGGACTTCTAGAACCTTTTATATACTCATCACCAAATATTTTTTTGCCACAATATTTAAGATGGTTATAATCCATCAAAAAAAGAAGAATTGATAACTTTTTATCATTTAACAGTTTTACTTGTTTGTGTAACATATATAAAATTACATTTGCTACTTTTGTCATATCCATTTTCGAACAGTCCTTTTATTTAATTATCGAAGTATACAAAATAAAACATAAAGATATTAAATCTTCCAATGCTTTAATTTACTATTATTTACATTTTCTTTGACCTTATTGCAAAGTTGTGGAAAAAACAGCAAAAAATCTTCTTCTATTTCATCTATATTTTCAGATACTATTTCAAAGTATCTACTTACATTATCCCTTTTTAAAACTCGCAAAGAGATTCTTCTATCGACTCTGTTAAATGATTGGTTTAAGTGCTCTAAGGTTTGGTATTTATTTAATAAGTCAAATTCTATTAGGCTTTTTAGCTTTTGTTTTGCTTCATCTGGCAAAGTATGCATATTTTCATTTGCTTTTATATAAAAGTCATCTAAAAACTTATCAAGAGTTATATTTGAGTATCTATGCCAGTTTTTTGTAAGTAAATAATCATATGTCAAGTCAATAACAACAGCTTTTAGTAAACCACTGTTTCCAAGTCTATTTTTACTTTGTTTGAAAGTAGGGTGACTATCTGTATATGAGTCTATTAGTTTATGTATTTTCATTGCTTTTTTTATATCTTCATTTGCACCTTCCCATGCTTTTGCTTTTAAGGGGTCAGCTAAATAATTGCCAATTTGAAAATCTATATTGTGTTCTGATAAAAATATATGTGCAAGCCAATTCATAAGAGTAGGTTACAAAAGTTTACTTAAATAAGAAGTAAACTTTTGTGATTAGAAATCTTTTAAATATTATAATCAGGTGGTGTATCGTTCCACTCAAAGATAAAACACATAGGAAGTCTGCCTGATTTATTTAAAATTAAACCAGTAATTGTGCCTGAGATAAATATTGAAGCAATTGCTAAAAATGATGCAAAAGCCAAGGTTGACATTCCTGTTAGTCCTTGTCCAATCGTACACCCAATAGACAAAATACCCCCAACACCCATCAATGCACCACCAATCATATTATAAGTAACTCTATTAACTTTTTGTGTTGCAGTACATCCAAAGCTATATTTTTTATTGAAAAATGACATAGAAAAAGAACCTAATATTACCCCACATAATAAGGCAATAGGGAAAGTGAAATAATTTACTTGATAAAACATAAATAACTCTAAACTCTTAGAAGTAGGATAAACAAAACTGATACCAGAAAGATCAATTAGTCTTTCCATACTATCTTGTCCCATTACTCCTGTTATTGTCCAGGCAGCAGCTATAATTAATCCAATTAAAAAACCATCTATTAGGGTAAATATTCTTTTTACTTTTTTTGCTAAAACTAATAAAATTACAAATAAAACTCCTACCACAACATATATATTCATAGTACTATTTTCTATCACTGAAGAGAGTTCTAAAAGAGTTTTATTTTGTGTAAATGGAGTTAAAAAGCCTTGAATAAGACCTTTTGCAGTTGCAAATCCAAAGATTCCTATAAATATTAAAGTAATAAGTGATTTTGAATCACCTTGTCCAAACTTGATTAGGTGTCTATTACTACAACCATCAGCTATCATCATTCCAGTACCAAACAATAAACCACCAAATATAACAACAAAATAATTAACATCTTGTTTGTAGTAAACTGTTTTTGTAAAATCTAAGTCAAAATAAGAGCCTACAATTTTAGTAGAAATTATTGCAACAATCATTGCAAATACAACAGAAGCACCTCTTCTTGTAGATTTTAATAAGATATAATCTTTGATTGAGCCACTAAAGCAGAATTGATTTTTTTGAGCTACTATTCCAAATAACATACCTAGACCAAGACCTAAAATATTTATTATTTCATATATTTCTAAATCGAACATTGTTCCCCTAACTTATAATTATAGTTTATCTTTCTAATAAAAGGCGATTATATTAAATATAAACTATAAAATAAGTTAGGCAGAATAATTAGATAAATATATACGGGAATTTTTTAAATTTAAATCTCTTGATTGTCAGTTCTCATATCTTCTAAGCCCTCAAGAATATCAGAAGCTTGCTCTTGAGTGATAGTTTTATTTTCTATATCAAGTAAAACATCGTCAAAGTATTTTTTTACTTCTTTCATATATTTTAACTCATCTTTCAACTCTTTAGAATTTTTCTTTTTCTCTAAATTTGTTTCAAGTTCTTTGATATTTTCATTTACTTCTACTAAAACATCAGTTTTTAGTAACTTTTCTAAATCTTTTATATAATCCATTTTTTATCCTTTCTCTTTAGATATTTGTAGATATCTTTATTACTACTTTATAAATTTGCTCCGTTTTATCAACTTTTATACAAGGTTGATGTCCATCACTTGGATAAAAAATGGCTAATTCTTTTTCTTTTATATGTAAAGATGAAAATACATTTTTTGTGCTGTATTTTGTAAAATCTTTTTCTTCATTATAAGCTTCAGTAATTTCAAGATCATCTATATGTGATACATCCATGATTTCAGAGCCTTTTACTATATATTGAATATCAATATATTTTTTATGTGATTCAAAAAAACACTCACTTCTAGGCTTTGAAAAATATGTTTGTTTTAAAACAAACATATTTTCATTGATAAGCTCTTTTACACATTCACCATTTTTTATTTCAAAAATATCATTAGATATATTTTCTAAATAATTAAATGCCAATTGGAAATTATCCTCTTTTATTTGATTTTTAATACAGTCCAATTTCCCAAATATTGCCATTTATTATCCTTTTATAAATTATCTTTTAAATATAAATAATCTGACATTTTACTCCACTCTCTCACTTTTTTCATATAAGTATCTTGAGAATCTAAAATTTCTTTTAATAGTGGATTTTTAGCACTTAAATCAACTCTTAATTCTTTATTTGCTTTTTTTAGTGCATCCATAACATCTTTTGGAAGAGTTTTAACTTGTATATTTGGATATTCTTTTTTCATCTCTTGCCAAGCTGTAGCATTTAAATCATAGTCTTGAATATACATATCATAAGCAGCAACTCTCATAGCAACCACTAATATTTTTTGTAAATCTTTTGGTAATTTGTTAAAAGAATCTTTATTTACCATAAATTGCATTTCACTAGCTGGTTCATGCCATCCTGTGTAATAATAAGGTGCAACTTTATGAAATCCCATTTTTATATCCATAGATGGTCCAACCCATTCAAGTGCATCAATTGAGTTTCTCTCCAGTGCCATAAATAGTTCAGCAGGAGCTATATTTGTAACTTCAACTCCCAGTTTTGCCATTACTTCACCTGCAAAACCTGGAATTCTCATTTTAAGACCTTTTAGATCATCAAGAGATTTAATCTCTTTTCTAAACCAGCCACCCATTTGAACACCAGTATTTCCTCCTGGAAATGAATACATTCCATATTTAGAATAAGCTTTTTGCATCAATTCTAATCCACCACCATAATAAAACCACGCGTATTGTTCAGGTGCAGTAAGACCAAAAGGCATAGAAGTAAATGGTAAAAGATTGATATCTTTACCTTTCCAGTAATAAGAAGCACTGTGCCCTATATCATATTGACCAGCTTTAACCATATCAAAAACACCAAAAGGTGCTTTGTGTTTATTTGCTGCATCAACTCTGATTTGTAATCTTCCATTTGACATCTCTTCTGCAAGTTTCGCCATATTTCTAGATGTATCAATTAGTGGAGATAGTGTTGGTCCCCAAGTAGTTGCCATCTTAAGTTTATATACTTTTTCATTGGCAAAAAGTTGTGTTGATAATAATAATGCAAGTAAAAGTATTGCAATATTTCTCAGATTTTTCATTTATTTCCTTTTTAATAGTAAAATTAGTCGCATATTATACACAAAAGTTCTCTTCTAATAAGCTTATAAACTCCCCTTGCGTATAATCCTTTTTTAATTAAGTAAGAAAGAAGAATATATGATAGAACTTTCAAATGTCTCAAAGAGCTTTGGTAAACAAACACTATTCAATGAAGTAACCTTTAGATTAAATTCTGGGGATAAGATTGGACTAGTAGGAAGAAATGGTAGTGGGAAATCTACGCTATTTAAATTGATTTTAGATGAAGAACACCCAGACGCTGGTGAAATAATAAAACCTAAAAACTATAAAATAGGTGCTTTGAAACAACATCTTGTTTTTACAGAAAAAACTATAACAGATGAAGCAGCCCTTGCACTTAGTGAAGAACATAAATACGATATTTATAAAGTTGAGAAAATACTTTTTGGTCTAGGATTCTCTCAAGAAGATTTATTAAAAGACCCCTTATCTTTTTCAGGTGGATATCAAATCAGAATAAATCTAGCAAAACTACTTTTAACAGAACCAAATCTGTTACTTTTAGATGAGCCTACAAACTACCTTGATATCGTTTCATTAAGATGGCTAAAAGTATTTTTAAAAAACTTTGATGGTGAAGTAATTATCATCACCCATGATAGAGATTTTATGGATGCAGTTACAACTCACACTATGGGATTAGTTAGAAAAAATCTAAAAGTTGTAAAAGGTGATACTCACAAGTTTTATGAAAAACTAAAAGAAGAAGATGAACACCACGAAAAACAAAAAGCTTCACAGGATAAAAAAGTAAAACAATTAGAAGAATTCATTGCTAAAAATAAAGCAAGAGCTTCAACAGCAAACTTAGCACAATCAAAAGTTAAACAACTTGAAAAGATGGATATCTTAGAAGATTTAAATTTTGATTCAACACTGAAATTTGATTTTAACTACAAAGACACTCCTGCAAAAGTTTTACTTGATGTAAAAGACTTGAGTTTTGGATATACAAAAGACAATATACTTTTCAAAGATATTTCATTTACTCTACAAAAGGGTGAAACACTTGGAATAATAGGGAAAAATGGTAAAGGTAAATCAACACTTCTAAATACTATTGCAGGTGAATTAAAAGCTTTACATGGTATTACAGAATTACATACAAGTGTGACTTTTGGACACTTCGGTCAAACAAATATTTCACACCTAAATCCAGATAATACAATCATGGATGAAATCTATTTATCAAATAATAAATTAGGTGAGGGTACTGTAAGAAGTATTTGTGGGGGTATGATGTTCTCAGGTGATGATGCTAAGAAAAAAGTAACATTACTTTCAGGTGGTGAAAAAAGTAGGGTAATGCTTGGTAAAATTTTAGCAAAAGAAGTAAATCTACTTTTCCTAGATGAGCCTACAAATCACCTTGACATGAGCTCAATTGAGGCACTGACAGTTGCTATTAAAAACTTTGAAGGTTCTTGTATCATCGTAACGCATAGTGAAGAGTTACTTCGAGCTGTTTGTGATAGATTGATTATTTTCTCAAATGGTAGTGCTGATTATTTTGATGGAAGATATGATGAGTTCTTAGAAAAAATTGGTTGGGAAGATGAAGATGATGCTCCTAAGAAAAAATCAAAACCAAAAGTAAATAAAAAAGAGAGCAAAAGATTAAGAGCTTTACTTGTACAAGAAAAAAGTAAAATAGTAAATCCTATTAAAAAAGAGATTGATGTTTTAGAGAAAAAAATTATAGAAATAGAAACAACAATTGAAAAGAAAAAAGATGAACTAATAATTGTCACAAAAAATGGTGATAATAGTAAAGTAATAGAATTATCTAAAGAAATAGCAAAATTAGAAAAAGAAGCTGAAACTAAATTTGAATCTTTAGAAATCTCTCAAACAAAAGTTGATACTATTAATGATGAATATCAAATTAAATTAGAAGAGTTGATGTAAAAATGAAAACTGAAGCTATTTTAAACTACATAAAAATCAATGACAATATCTCAACAGCTGGTCAGCCCAAAGAGGCTGAGCTAGAAGTATTAGCAAATGATGGTTTTGAAGTAGTGATAAATCTTGCTTTATCAAGTGCAACAAATGCCTTAGAAAATGAAGATAAAATAGTTTCAAATTTAGGCATGACTTATATTCATCTTCCTGTGGATTTTGAATATCCTACAAAAGATGATTTAAAACTTTTTTTGACTCTTTTAACTTCCCTTGAGGGCAAAAAAGTGTTTGTACATTGTGCTTTAAATTATAGAGTAAGTGCTTTTATGTATGTTTATCATAAATACTTTTTAAAAACTCCTTTTGATGAGATAGATTTATCTCTTCTCGAAGAATGGAAACCTTCTCCTATCTGGCAAGATATTTTAAAAATAGAGTTTGAAGAGCTAAGCTAAGAAAAATTTCCTAGCTTATTTTAAAGTTGATTGTAAAATCTCTGTAAATCTTCTCCATGATTTTTCATCTGCAACTTTGTGATATCTACTTGAACCAATGACACTAAAAGCATGTGGTGCACCACTATATGTTGTCATTTCGTGAGTTATTCCATTCTCTTCTAACTCCATAGCCAAATTAGCAAATTCTTGTAAACTAACAGCTTTATCAGCACTTCCATGAAACACTACCACAGAACCTTTTGTATGGGCATAATTTTCACCAATAGGAGTTTGTAATCCTCCATGAAAAGTGATAAATGATTTTAAATCCCCACCATTTCTAGCAAACTCCAAAATAGCAGCTCCACCAAAACAATATCCTACTCCAACGGCATTTGATACATTTGCTCCTAGTTTTTTAGCTTCATTATATCCAGCATAAAGAAGTCTTTTCATTTTTGCTCTATTTTGATAAAGGTCACTTGTGAGTTTTTTCTTATCTTCTGTTTTTGTCGGTCTTATACCTTTTCCGTATAAATCAACTGCAAATATTGCATAACCCAAATCATAAAGCATCTTTGCTCTTTTTACTTCATAATCAGTAACCCCATCCCAATCATGAACCATATAAATAAGTGGTGCATCTTTTGAAGGTGAACTATAATATCCTTCATACTCTTTTCCATCTACACTATAAGTAACAAAGCCACTATTTGCAAAAGCAAAACCACTTAAAACAAATAACATCATAATAATCTTTTTCATTGTAATTCCTTTGTTGTGATTAAAAAATCTTACTAAATCTAATACATAGTAAACTTAAATATTTATATTAATTACAGCTTAAATTTAATAGAAATAATTATTTTAGAATTCTTTCGTTAAAATACACCAACTAAACAAAATGGACACTTTTTGAAAATAGAGACTAAAATTGCTAGATTTACGACCCCTTTGCACTTAGAAAGTGGGCGAATCCTAGAACCTTATGAAATAAAATACGAAACCTATGGAGAACTTAACGAAGATAAATCAAATGTAATCGTTATTTGTCATGCTTTAAGTGGTTCACATCATGCAGCAGGAAGATATGAAAATGAAGCAAAACCAGGCTGGTGGGATAATTTTATAGGTGATGGAAAGACTATTGATACTACAAAATACTTTGTAATCTGTACAAATAACCTTGGCTCTTGTTTTGGTTCAACTTCACCAATGAGCCCTATGAACAAAGCAGGAGAAGCATATAGACTTAAATTTCCAGTTTTAGCTATAACAGATATCGTAAAAGCTCAAAAAAGACTTTTTACTTCTCTTGGTATTGATCATGTAAAAGCAGTCATTGGTGGAAGTATGGGTGGTATGCAAGCACTTTGTTATTCTATTGAGTACCCAGATTTTGCAGATACAATCATAGCTATGGCAACAACTGCATATACAAGACCATGGGCAATAGCTGTAAATAAAATAGCAATGGAATCTATAAGAAATGATCCAGCTTTTAAAAATGGAAACTACACAAAAGGTGACCTTATAGCAAATGGTTTACCAGGACTTGCAATTGGTAGGATGGCAGGACTGATTGCCTATGTGGGGCCAAATTCTATGAATGAAAAATTTGGTAGAAATTATGTGGAGACAGATGGGCTTTATGAACTTTTTGGAAGATTTGAAGTTGAGAGATATTTGGAATACAATGCTTACAATTTTCCAAAGATATTTGACCCATTATCATATTTGTATGTTTGTAAAACTATGAATATATTTGATGCGGCAAGGGGTACTGATAAGTTGCCAGATGCCTTAGCAAAGATAAAATGTGACCTTCATCTTATCTCTTTTTCTGATGATGTTTTATTCTTCCCACAAGAGATGGAAGAGATTTATAATATAATGAAAGATATGAATATGGAAAATGTAAAGTATAAAATGATAGAATCTACACATGGACATGATTCATTTTTGGTGGAACTTGATAAGTTCAAAGATTATGTAGTCGATATATTGGAGAAAAAAATATGAGTGAAGAAATAAAAGAAGAACAAAGCTTTGAAGAAAAAGTAGAAAATGCAAAAGAGTTATTAGAAAAGTTAGCAAATCCAGATATAACATTGAGTTCATCTGTAGAGATATATAAAAATGGTATGAAAGAACTTGATGATGCCCAAAAACTTCTAGAAACTTCTAAACTTCAATTCAAAGAACTATCAGAAAAATAAATATAACAATTTGAAATACTTTTTGTAACTATTAAAAATATTTGATAAACTTTTCTTACCAGTTAGGAGGAGTTTATGAAAACAATAAATCAATTACAAAGTATAGACAAACCAAGGGAAAGATTACTAAAGTATGGTCTTAGCTCATTAAAAAACTATGAACTAATAGCTGTATTACTAGGAAGTGGAGTGAAAGGCAAAGATGTCATAAAACTATCCCACGAAATAGAAAAGTTCTTTGACTCAAACTTTGAAAATATAGATTTAAAAACCCTACTTAAAATACACGGACTAGGAACTGCAAAAGCTAGCCAAATAATATCCGCAATAGAACTATCAAAAAGATACCTAATAGATACCCAAAACTACAAAATAAACTCTGCTAGTGATGTATACGAAGAACTAAAACCATACAAAAACAAACGCCAAGAATACTTCCTAACTCTATATTTAGATGGAGCAAACAATCTAATCGAAACCAAAATCATCACAATAGGAACCCTAAACCAAAGCCTAGTTCACCCAAGAGAAGTATTTTCCCACGCCATAGAAAAAAGATGCGCCAGCATAATAGTAGCCCACAATCACCCAAGTGGTATTTTAAAACCAAGTAGTGAAGATATAAATGTAACCCAAAGACTAAAAGAATCAGGAAAGATTCTAGGTATAGAACTACTTGATCATGTAATATTTACAAATGAAGGGTTTATTAGTTTACAAGAAGAGGGTGTGTTGTGATGGATAGATTTTTTGATGAATGGAATGAAATAAAAAAAGAACTTACTAAAAATGAAAGAAAATTAGGTATAAAATCAAGAGAAATATTTTGGGCAAATATTGGACAAAATATTGGTTATGAACAAAACTAGCAAATGCGGTTTGCGAAGCAAAAGTTTCTTTGAAAATGGCAAAGGTAAAAATTTTGCAAGACCTGTTATTGTTGTAAGAAAACTCACAAAAGATTTATTTTTAGGAATCCCAACTACTACAACACTTAGAGAAGATAATGATTATTTTCATAAATTCAAATATACCACATATAATAATGAAGTTTTAAATGTTTCGGCATTAATTTTACAAGTAAAAGTATTTAGTATAAAAAGAATAATGAACAAAATTGGAATGATTAATAAAGAAGATTTTAAAGTAATTGTAGAAAAGTCAAAAAATCTATTTGGCCCCACTTAAAATAAGTGGGTGTGCCCGAAGGCGAATTGTAAGAGTATTATATCTTACAATTTTTATTTTGTCAATTTCTGTTTGGGTCTTGAAGATATAAATATCTTCGCTTTTACTCTTCTTTAACCGTAAAGAAAGTAACAAAGAAAACTCTCAACGGCTTCATCGGTCTTCGACTTCTTAAATTTTTCTCTTGAAAATCTGAGATTTCCGCTTCTTCACTTTTTGATGGCAAAAAGTAAAACAAAAAGCCACCAACGGCTGCGAAGCCAAAGGTTCCCTCACTTATTATTTATCTTTCCTGACTTGCAAAACTCATATACAAATATACTTTTTAGCATATTTGTATATTCAAACAGTTGCAAGTCTTTTTCGAAAAGAGAAAAATAAACGCTCGGCTTCTGTAGAGGTTGGAAAATGGGATATTGAAAGATTTTTTGATTTAAAAGTCTTCTTTTTCAAACTCTAACAAGAAATAAATATTTCTGCTTTTACTCTTCTTTATCTGTCTTTGAGTTCTTAAATTTTGTTATTGTTCTTGAAAATCTGAGATTTTCGCCTTTTTCTTCTTTGGTGGCAAAGAAGAAACAAGAAAGCCACCAATGGTTTCAAAGCCCTTTGGGTTCCCTCTCTTATTATTTTTATCTTTTCTGCTTGGTAAAACTCGTTTATTAAAACTTCCATTTAGGAAATTTTAAACACTCTGACAGTTACCAATCTTGTTTAGAAAAGAGAAAAATAAACGTTCGGCTTTTGCAAATGTTGGGAAAATGGGATAAGGACATTTTCTTTTTTATTTATAAAATGCATTTTTTTTATTAGAATCACTACTATGTTTTAGTAAAATACCTATCTTATTTTAAAAATAATGTTTGGATATTAATGAAACAAAAAATAACACTACAAAAACTTGAAACTTTCCTTTTCAAACTTGCTGATGATTTGCGTTCAAAGATGGATGCAAATGAGTATAAATACTACATAATTGGGCTTATATTTATTAAGCGTCTCTCAGATGAGTTTAGCAAAGCACAAAAAGAGGTAAAAAAGAAATACAAACATCTCTCTCAAGAGTTCCAAGATGAATTGTTAGAAGACCCAATCTCTTATGGAGATACTTTTTTTGTACCCCAAAAAGCAAGATGGCACGAGGGGTATATGGATAATAATGGCAATCAACAACCACCTATAAAGCACCTCAAATCAAATATCGGTGAAAGGCTCAATAAAGCAATCGCAGATATTGAAGAGAGCAATGATCGACTTAGTGGAGTGCTTAAAAATAATATTGATTTTAATGCAAGTCGTGGGAAAAACAGCGAGAGGGTAAAAGATAACGATTGGAAAAGTCTGCTTAACAAACTTGAAGATTTTGGCTCACTTAGCGGTGAGAACTTTGAGTTCCCAGACCTTTTGGGTGCGGCGTATGAGTACCTTATAAAATATTTTGCTGATAGTGCTGGGAAAAAAGGTGGAGAGTTTTATACACCAAATGAAGTAGTAAGACTTATGGTTCAAATAGTTGAGCCAAAAGAGGGAGAGAGTATTTACGATCCTACGGTTGGAAGTGGCGGTATGTTGATACAATCACACCAATATGTAGATGAAAATGGCCAAAATACCAATAAAATATCTCTTAATGGTCAAGAGAACGACGGCGGGGTTTGGGCGACTTGTATTATGAATATGATTTTGCATGATGTGAAAGATTTTGAAATAGAGCATGGTAATACTTTAGAAGAACCGCTTTTTAAAGATGCAGGTGGAAAATACAAAAAATTTGACAAAATTTTGGCAAATCCACCTTTTAGTATGGATTATAAAAAAGAGAATCTTACTCAAACCTCACGATACAGATGGGGATATGCACCTGAGACGAAAAAAGCTGACCTGATGTTTGTAGAACACATGGCAAGTTCACTTAAAAAAAATGGTCTTATGGCTAGTGTTGTACCTCATGGGGTGCTTTTTCGTGGTTCAAAAGAGAAAGATATCAGAGAGTCTATGCTTGAAGGCAATCTGATCGATGCCGTCATTGGGCTTCCTCCTGCACTTTTTTACGGTACGGGGATACCTGCGGCGATAATAGTCATAAAGAAAAATAGAAAAGAAGATGAAAAGGTACTTTTTATCAATGCCGATGCAGAGTATGCAGAGGAGAAAGCAAGAAATCGTTTAAGAGCCAGTGATATAGAAAAAATCTCTTATGTGTACCACACAAAAGATGTTAGTGATGAGAAGTATTCAAAACTTATAAGTCTAAAAACTATACGAGACAATGAATACAATCTAAATATACGAAGATATGTGGATAACTCAGTTCCGACAGAGACAGAAGATGTAAAAGCGCACCTAAAAGGCAGCATACCAAAAAGAGAAGTGGGTATACATCAAAATCAATTTGATAAATTTGATTTTGATTTTTCAGATATTTTAAAAGCTTTAGATGATGAGTATTTAGAGTTTATAAGTAGTGAAAATATCAAAGAGCAGATAGAATCAAACACTAATGTGACAAGCTCTTTAGAAGTTTATAAATCTCACTTAATACAGTGGTGGGATGAAACCAAGGAAGAGTTTAGTCAACTTGAACATACCCATAACATAAATCAAACAAAAACGACACTTATCAAGTCATTTAAAAACCACTTTGAGCATTTGAATGTACTAGATAAGTTTCAGGTAGCGGGTGTGTTTGTAGAGTGGTGGAATAGTATCAAGTATGATTTAAAGACTATTAGTGCATCAGGATTTGGGCAGAGTCTGCTTAGTGATGAGATACTTATAGAAGCATTTTTCAAAGAGGAAAAAAATGCAATTGAAGAAACAGAGATAGAGTTGTCTCAAAATGAGAGTGCTTTAGGTGAAGTGGTTGAAGAGGTAGATTATGAGACCAATGAAGATAAAGATGGTAACAAAGAGGATAAAAAGCCTGCAAGTGCAAAAGCCTACTTAAAAGATACGATTAAATCTTTGGAATTTGAAGAAAAAGAGCCGTATGTAAGTGAGAGAGAAGCTTATAAAAAACAGCTCAAAACTATTGAGAGTTTAGAAAAAAGTATCAAAGAGTTAAAAGCCAAGAAGAAAACTTTAGAGTATGAACTAAAAATCAAAGTAGAGATAAAACGATACGGAGAGCTTGAAGAGCTAGATGATGTTATAGAGTCACTTCAAGCCGTAGAAAAAGAGCTAGTAAAAAAAGACTTGAGCAAAAAAGAGCTAACTAAACTTGAAAAAGACAAAACTAAACTAGAAGAGTCAAAAGAGAAGCTTTACACACTTTTAAAAGAGGTAGCTGTTATCACTAAAGAGGAAGCCAAAGAGTTAACGCTCCAAAAACATCATAACCTAATATCAAATGAACTAAACAGTGGACTTAAAGAGGAGTTAAAAACCCTTTATAGGATATTTGAAAACTTAGATACTAAATATGCAAAGAGTTTGGAAGATATTGAGGATAGTTTAAGAAAGAGTGAAACTAAGATAGATAAGTACCTAAAAGATTTGGGGTATATTGGTGAGTAAATCAATTAATATACCAAAAGATTGGGAATTGTCAACTGTTGGTAAATTGTTAAAGATTTCTACAGGTGATAAAGATACACAAGATAAAATAGAAGATGGTAAATATCCCTTTTTTGTTCGTTCTAATGTAATTGAAAGATTAGACTCTTATTCTTTTGATGGAGAAGCTGTCTTAACTGCAGGTGATGGTGTTGGTGTAGGGAAAGTATATCATTATTATAAGGGAAAATTTGCTTTTCATCAAAGAGTATATGCAATTTATGGATTCGATAAAAAAATAAATGCTCAATATTTTTATAGATATTTTTCTGAAAATTTTTTGTCTGAGGTGGAAAGATATTCAGCAAAAAATTCTGTTGATTCTGTTCGATTAAACATGATTTCTGATATGGAGATATTTTTACCTCCAATAAAAGAGCAAGAAAAAATTGCCGAGATTTTAAGTGAAGTTGATAGTGCCATCGATAAAGCGGAGGCTTATTATGAAAAAAATCAAAAAATCAAAACAGCCCTTATGCAAGATTTACTTACTCATGGGATAGATGAAAAAGGCAAAATACGAAATCCAAAAACACATCAGTATAAACCTTCACCACTTGGGGATATACCTATGGAGTGGGAAGAAGATTATTTAAGGGATATAACTATATTGATTAAAGATGGAACGCATGGCACTCATAAAGATGTTAATGATGGGGTTCCATTATTAAGTGCAAAAGACATTGGTGAAGGAAAAATTAATTTAAATAATAACCCTAGACTAATTTCTGAAAATGATTATAAACAAATACATAAAAATTATACTATTTTGGAAAATGATATATTGCTTACAATTGTTGGAACTATTGGAGGAATTGCACAAGTAAAGACTAAGCAGAAATTTACTTTACAAAGAAGTGTTGCAATTGTAAGATTCAAAGATTTAGATTCAGATTTTGCATATTATTCTGCGCTAGATAATGATTTTTATAGACAATTAATTGATAAAGTTAATGCTTCGGCACAAGGTGGTATATATCTAGGTTCTTTATCTCAATGTAAAATAAAATATCCAAAATCAAAAACAGAACAACAAAAAATCGCCAAAATCCTTTCATCTCAAGATGAAAAGATAGAAAAAGCCAAATCAAAACTAAAAAAATTAAAATCACTAAAAACCGCACTTATGCAAGACCTTTTAAGTGGTACTAAAAGGGTCAATCATCTATTAGGAGAAGAGATATGAGAGAAGAAACATTTGTACACGAACCATTTTTAAAAAGCCTTGAAGCTATTGATTGGGAAGCGATAAGACTAAATAGGCTCCATCAAACACCACAGCAAAGCTACCGAGAGAGTTTTAAAGATGTGGTGATGAAAGAGAAACTCTACGAGTCTTTACAAAAAATCAATCCCTTTTTAGATGATGACCAGATCAATGAATGTATAAATAGAGTCCTTAACTTCTCTTCAGCTGCTCTTATCTCTCAAAATACAAAAATCTTTGACCTTCTTCTAAACGGTACAAGTGTAGATGAAAATAGAAAAACAAAAGATAAAAGCCCGACTGTTAGATATATTGACTTTGATAATAAAGAAAATAATAGCTTTATAGCCGTAAGTGAGTTTGGTGTAAAAGTAAAAGGTATAGAGGTGGATGATAAAAAAACCTCTATGTTTTACCCTGATGTTGTCCTTTTTGTAAACGGCTTGCCTTTGGTTGTGGTAGAAGCTAAAAAACCAAAAGGGCGAAAAGATGCACTGCAAGAGGCTTTTAGTGACCTACAAAATTATGCACAACTCAAAGCAGGAGCAAAAAAAGGGAATCGAGAGCTTTTCTTTTTTAACCACTTTTTAGTCATAACCGATAATAACCAAGCAAAATTTGGAACCATAACTGCTACAAACCTAAAACATTTTTGGAGATGGAGTAATCCTTACCCTATGAGTTTAGATGAGCTACCAAGAACAGATGCAGGCGTAGTGAATGACCAAAACAGACTTATCTATGGGATGTTAAAGCCCGGAAATTTACTTGAAATTTTCCAAAGCTTTACTGTTTTTAGTTCTACAGAGAGCGGTGTAGAGAAAGTAGTATGTCGTCATCAACAATTCCGTGCAGTTAAAAAAGCGATATATAGACTTGAAAATGGAGAAGACCAAGATGAAAAAGGTGGGCTTATCTGGCATACGCAAGGGAGTGGTAAATCTCTTACGATGATGTTTCTTATCCGTGCTATGTATGCAACTGGCAAATTTGATGAGTGGAAGATACTTCTTATCAATGATAGAACTGATTTAGAGACGCAACTAAAAGGAACAGCAGGTAAGATTGGTATCAATATCAATAGTGCATCAACTATAGCTGAACTCAAAGAGATGATAAAAAGTGAATCTTCCGATGTAGTTATGGCAATGGTGCAGAAGTTTCAACAAAGGGAGTTAAGTTCTAGTGCTTTTCCTGTTTTAAATAAGAGTGACAAAATTCTTATCATGGTAGATGAAGCACATAGAAGTATCTACAGCTCACTTGGTTCTAACATTAAAAAAGCAGCACCCAATGCGGTGATGATAGGATACACTGGAACACCGATAGAAAAAAGTCATAAACTCTTTAAAGATTATATAGATAAATATACTATGAAAGAGTCCATTGAAGATGGAGCAACACTTAAAATCGTATATGAGGGACGAGCACACGACACGGAACTAAAAGAGGGTGCAATAGTCAATATCTATGACGAGCTTGAAGTGGTAGATGATGAGAGCGATGAACTTAAAGGAATTGGTGTAGATATTCAAATACGAAAAGCATATTTGGAGAGTGTAAAGACTATCACAACAAAAGCAAAAGATATGCTTGAACACTATTTTAGCCATGTCTATCCAAATGGATACAAAGCTCAAATCGTAGCCCCATCACAAAAAGCGGCGGTGACTTATAAAAAAGTTATCGATACACTTTTAAAAGAGCGAGGAAGTAGCGTAAAAGCAGATATTGTTATTTCAGGAATTGCCAATGATGATGAAGTAAAAGAGTATGGTAAAAGAGATAAAGAGAGTATTACTGATAGTTTTATTATGAAGTATGGCGAAACCAAAGACGGTGTCAGTGGGGAGATTGGAATACTTATTGTTAACAATATGCTTTTAACCGGATTTGATGCGAAGATTGAACAAGTGATGTATATAGATAGGGTACTAAAAGCACATAATCTACTTCAAGCAATAGCAAGGGTAAACCGTGTTTATGATGAGGGTAAAAGTGTCGGATTTGTGGTGGATTATATCGGTATTGGTGATCTACTTAAGCGTGCAGTTGAATACTACAATGAAAAAGAGCAAGAAGATAGTCTTGATACTGGTCTTTGGGATGTTGATAAGTTAGAAAGTGAACTTAAAGAGTGTTCAATAAAAATCAATGAGTTTATAGAAAATGAAGGTATACCGATAGATAGTTATGATGATTGGTATGCATTATTTTATGAAGATGAGATACGTTACGAATTTTTAATGCTTTTTAAAGAATATAGCCAATACCTTGATGAGCTTTATCCATCTGAAAAAGCGGTTGATTTTATAGAAGAGTTTAAAAAGCTTAAAGCTTTACAAATTGAAGCTTTAGGGCATGAGCTTGATAGCTCTTATATTATAGATTCTAAAAAACTTCAAGATATAGTAGATGAATATTTGTTATCTAAAGGTATTAAGCAAAAAGTAGCTCCTATAGAGGTTTTTAGTGATGAGTTTGTAAAGAAAAAAGATGCACGAAAAAGCTCTAAAGCAAAAGCCGCAGAGATAGAAAATGCACTTATGAAACATATTAATTTAAATATGGAGTATGACCCTACACTCTATAGTAATTTTTTAGAGATGTTAAAAAAGATACTTGAACAGTTTAAAGAGAATTGGGATGAGATATATAAACAACTTGAAGCGTTAAGAGAGAAATTAAAGCAAAAAGAAGAAGAGACTTTTCACGGTCTAAAAAAAGAGTATAAACCTTATTTTAATCTGTTTAGTCAAGAAATTTTTGGAAAAATTGAAGATTTAAGTGAGGATGAAATCTCTTTATCAATTAGATTAACAAAAGATATAACAGCTATCATAGAAGCAGAAGAGACAGAGTTTTTATGGAGTAGTAATCCTGCTAAAGCAAGGCTTAGAATGGAGATACAAGATACACTTTTAGGTGCGGATTATGTAGGGATTGAAGCTATTGCCAAAAAATACAAAACTTTGATACTTCAAATTATGAACATAGCGGAGCCAAATAAAAATGGAACTAAACTATAATATTCAAAGAAGTGAAACCCGTAAAACTATAGCTTTAAAAATGGCTCCAAGTGGAGAGCTTGAAGTATTGGCTCCTTTTGATGTAGAAAATGAGACGATTGAGAAATTAGTACAAAAAAAGAAGTTTTGGATATATAAAAATAGAAAAGAGTTAATAGATAAAAAAACAACTTTTGAAAAAGAGTATGTATCTGGTGAGTCATTTTTATACCTTGGTAAAAAGTTTCGACTTGATGTGAGAAAGATTGAGCATAAAGGGCTTTTATTTAAGCAAAATAAATTTATCCTAAATAGAAAAGATCAAGAAAAAGGGGAAACTCTTTTTGAAAAGTGGTATAAACAAAAAGCAAAAGAGAAACTAATACCAAGAGTTAAAAATTTTGCTAAACAAATGGGTTTAAAGCCAAAAGAGATAAAAATATTATCTATGAGTAAGCGATGGGGAAGTTGTACGCCTGATGGAAATATTATCTTAAATTATCATCTTATAAAAGCCCCATTATATGTAGTAGATTATGTGATAGTGCATGAGTTAGCTCATTTAATTGAACATAATCATAGTGATAGATTTTGGAAGATTGTTAAAACTCAAATGGGAGATTTTAGTAAACAAAAAGAGTGGTTGGGAAATTTAGAGATATAAAATAAGAAAAAGAAATATGAACATTTATAGAAATGTTTACAAATATATTTAAATCAACAACAAAACCAAGAATTATCAAAACTAAGAAATTGGCTTTTTCCTATGCTTATGAATGGACAAGTAAGTATTAAAGAAAGTGAGTATATAAATAGTAAAAATGACTTATTAGTAGCCCAACCAAAACCTGAGTATAATTAGTTTTTTTGATATAATATAGTTTTAAAGGAGTATTAATGACTAAAAGAATTTTGGATAAAGAAAATTTAAAAAAAGTTATAAAAACAACTCAAAGTATTGAAGAGTATAAAGAGCCCTCAAAAAAAGTTATTGCTGAAGTGAAAATTTTAAGAGAAAAATATGGCATCAAAGTATCAGCTAAAAGATAATTTATTTAAAATCCCAACATCTACAGAAGCCGAGCGTTTATTTTTCTCTTTTCTAAACAAGATTGCTAATTGTCAGAGTGTTTAAAAGTTCCTAAATGGAAGTTTTAATAAGCGAGTTTTAGCAAGCAGAAAAGATAAAAATAATAAGTGAGGGAACCTTTGGCTTCGCAGCCGTTGGTGGCTTTTTGTTTTACTTTTTGCCACCAAAAAGTGAAGAAGCGGAAATCTTAGATTTTCAAGAGAGAAGATTTTAAACATAAAATAATTGACTCTAGTCAAACTAATTTAAACTAAATTTGCTATGATTACAAAACAAAATAATAAAAATAAACTATACTTATACAGTAAGGAATTGATATGCAAGAAGAATTTAATGAATATTTTAACAGACAGATAAAGCTTTGGGGGCAAGAGACTCAAGACTCGCTTCAAGGTAAGAAAGTAGCTATTATAGGAAGTGGTGGGCTTGGTTGTACACTTGGTATCGCACTTGGAGCTTCTGGAATAGGGGAATTTACTTTAGTGGATTTTGATACTGTGGGAGTTCATAATATCCATAGACAAATCGGCTTTAGAGTTGGTGACGATGGAAAATATAAGTGTGAGGTTTTAAAAGAGCTTATTGAAGCTAGATGTCCTTATACGAAAGTAACAACTTATAAAGAGACTTTTCAAGAGTTTGCAAAAAGAGGTTTAGAGTTTGACCTTATCATTGATGGAACTGATAACCTTCCTACTCGTGCTGATATCAATGAATACTGCATAAATAATAATCAAGCTTGGATTTATGGAAGTGTTGAGGAGTTTCATGGGCAAGTTTGTTTTTTCGAAAAAGCCTCTTATGAAGCAGTATTTCAAGTAAATGATAGAAAACCAAACGGTATCGCTTGTCCTATTGTTATGCATGTGGGTTCTCTTCAAGCAAATTTAGCCATTAGATATTTAACAGGACTTCCAGTTAAAAAAGATGTTTTATATTATCTTTCATTTGATGAAGAAGGTATTATTAATTACAAAAATTTCAAACTTCCTACTAAGTAAAATATAGAGCTAAACTAGCTCTATATTTAAATACAAAAATCTTCAAAATAATTTTCCAAATAACCATTTTTTAAGCACTTTTTAGATATTATTTCCAAATTTTACTACATATATGGGGAACTTATAAATGCCAAAAAGAGAAGATATTAAATCTATATTATTAATCGGTTCTGGTCCTATTATTATTGGGCAAGCATGCGAATTTGATTATTCAGGAACACAAGCTACAAAGACATTAAAAGAGTTAGGTTACAGAGTTGTATTAATCAACTCAAATCCAGCAACTATTATGACAGATCCTGAATTTGCAGATAGAACTTATATCGAGCCAATTACAGAAGATATGATTGCAAAAATTATAAAAAAAGAGAATATTGACGCAATCTTACCAACTATGGGTGGACAGACAGCACTTAATGTTGCTACAACAATGTATGACAAAGGTATGCTTGATGGTGTTGCTTTTTTAGGTGCTCATCCAGATGCTATTAAAAAAGGTGAAGATAGACACCTTTTCAATGAAGCTATGATAAAAATCGGTATGGACTTACCAAAAAGTGCAAATGCATATAGCGTTGAAGAAGCTATGAGAGTAGCAAAAGAGATTGGTTTCCCAGTGATTTCTAGAGCATCTTTTACCCTTGCAGGTGGTGGTTCTGGTGTTGCTTACAATATGGAAGAGTTCAAAAAACTAGCGGAAATAGGAATAGAAGCAAGTCCAATCAATGAAATTGAGATTATGGAATCAATGCTTGGTTGGAAAGAATACGAAATGGAAGTTATCAGAGATAGAAAAGATAACTGTATCATCGTATGTTCTATAGAAAACTTAGACCCAATGGGTGTTCATACAGGAGATAGTGTTACTATCGCTCCTGCGCTTACTCTTACAGATAAAGAGTACCAAGATATGAGAAATGCTTCATTTGCTATTTTAAGAGAGATTGGTGTTGATACAGGTGGTTCAAATGTACAGTTCTCAATTTGTCCAAAAACAGGAAGAATGATAGTTATTGAGATGAATCCTCGAGTTTCTCGTTCTTCTGCACTTGCTTCTAAAGCTACTGGTTATCCTATCGCAAAAGTTGCAACGCTTCTTGCTGTTGGATTTACTCTTGATGAGATTGAAAATGATATTACAGGTACAACTGCATCATTTGAGCCAGTTATTGATTATGTAGTTACAAAAATCCCTAGATTTACTTTTGAAAAATTCCCTAAAGCAGACTCTACACTTACAACTTCTATGAAATCTGTTGGTGAAGTTATGGCTATGGGTAGAACATTTAACGAATCAATCCAAAAAGCACTTTGTTCTTTAGAAACTGGACTTTGTGGTTTTGATCCAATCAAAGCTGAAATGGAAAAAATCAAAGCTGAAATTAGAAGACCAAATTGTGATAGACTTTTATACTTGATGCAAGGTATGAGAGAAGGACTTACAAATGAAGAGATTTTTGAATTATCTAAAATAGACCCATGGTTCTTGACTAAATTTAGACAAATCGTTGATATGGAAAAATCAATGGATGCTTCAATCTTAACTGACGAAGTTAAGATGAGAATAATCAAATCAAATGGATTTTCTGACAAGATGATTTCTATGGTTATTGGTAAAACAGAAGAAGAAGTTTATCAAGCAAGAAAGAGTTTAAATGTAGACTTTGAATACAATGAAGTTGATACTTGTGCTGCTGAATTTAAAGCCCTTACACCATATCTTTACTCTACTACAAATGTAACTAAAGTTCCTCAAGTAAATAAAATAACAGATGAGAAAAAAGTTATGATTATAGGTGGTGGACCAAATAGAATCGGACAAGGTATTGAGTTCGATTATTGTTGTGTTCATGCAAGTTTTGCCCTAAAAGAAATGGGTATCAAAACTATCATGTATAACTGTAATCCTGAAACTGTATCAACTGATTATGATACTTCAGATATCTTATACTTCGAGCCAATTGATTTTGAACATGTAAGAAGTGTAGTTGAAAAAGAAAACCCAGATGGTGTAATCGTTCACTTTGGTGGACAAACTCCACTTAAACTAGCAAATGCACTAACAGCAGCAGGAGCTAAAATCATAGGTACTACTGCTGAAGTTATTGACTTAGCAGAAGATAGAAAAAAATTCTCAAAATTTGTTGAAGATGCAGGACTTTTACAACCAGAAAATGGAACCGCAGTAGAAGTAGAAGAAGCTATTGAAATAGCTGAAAGAATTGGTTATCCAGTTCTTGTAAGACCTTCATTTGTACTTGGTGGAAGAGGGATGAAAATCGTGTATTCTACAAATGAGTTAAGACAATATATGGATGAAGCAGTCTCTGTATCAAATGATGCCCCAGTACTTATTGACAAATTCCTTGATAGAGCGATTGAACTTGATGTTGATTGTATTTGTGATGGAAAAGAAGTATATATTGGTGGAATTATGCAACATATTGAAGAAGCAGGTGTTCACTCAGGTGACTCGGCTTGTTCTTTACCTCCTGTTTCTATAAGTGATGAGTTAATCAAAGAACTTGAAACAAAAACAAAAAATATGGCACTAGGTCTTGGTGTTGTTGGTCTTATGAATACGCAATATGCCATTCATAAAGGGCAAATTTATCTTATCGAAGTTAATCCAAGAGCTTCAAGAACAGTTCCTTTTGTAAGTAAAGCAACGGGTATGCCTTTGGCAAAAGTGGCTACTAGAGTTATGTGGGGGGAGAGTTTAAGAAATGCTCTTGATACATATAATACTGAACTTGTATGGGAAGATAATGGTGTATTAAAACCAATATTAAGAAACCATGTGGCTATCAAAGAAGCAGTTTTCCCATTTAATAAGCTTAGTGGTTCTGATATGATATTAACTCCTGAGATGAAATCAACTGGTGAAGTTATGGGTATATCTGATAGTTTTGGTGAATCATATGCAAAAGCACAAAGTGCTGCTAAAAATGATATTCCAACAGAAGGTAAAGTATTTATTTCATTATGTGATTTAGATAAGGAATTTGCACCCAAAATCGCAAAAGGACTTATAGATGAAGGTTTTACAGTAGTTGCTACTGGTGGAACACATAAGGCAATTGCAGATGCTGGAATTGAGTGTGAAAAAGTTCTTAAAATTTCTGAGGGTAGACCAAATATTATTGATTCTATTACAAATGGTGAAATTGCCCTTGCTATCAACACAAGTGATGGAAAAGAGTCATCAAAAGATGATGGTAAAAATATCAGAAGATCAGTTCTAAAAATGAATGTAACATATGTGACAACAGCAGCAGCAGCTTTTGCTTGTCTTGAAGCTATGAAAGAAATTAGAAAAAAAGATGGATTGTCTCCAAAATCAATTCAAGAATTTCTAAGCAGATAATATGAATCCAAACTCTGTTTATTTGGTACAAACAGATACAACTGTTGGCTTTTCATCAAATGATAATGAAAAGCTAGCAGTTATAAAAAAAAGACCCAAAACACAAAAAATACTAAGAACTGTAGACTCTTTTAAGACTTTGCAAAACTTCACAAGAATCCCAAACAATCACAAAAAAAGAATAAGAAATTCTAAGAATAGCACCTTTATATATCCCAATAATGAGTCATTTAGAGTTATAAGTAAAGATTCTAGTTTTTATGATTTTATAAAAAAATTCAATGTTCTTTATTCTTCTTCAGCAAATGAGACTAAAAAAAACTTTGATGAAGAGTATGCTAAAGATGTCTCAGATGTAGTTGTGATACAAAAAAATGGTTTTTTTGAAGATATTCCTTCTAAATTATATAAGATAAATAAATTTAAAGTTAAGAAATTAAGGTAATCTAAGACTATATTAAGTCATAAGTCCATAAAATAAATATTATTCATAAAAGGCTACTCATGTTTTTACATAGAGAAAATGAACTTGAAATATTACAAAAAGATTTCTCTATCCCTAATTCATCATTTAATTTTATTTTTGGAAGAAGAAAGATAGGTAAAACATCATTTGTAAACTCTTATATAAGTGGTAAAAATAGCTTTTATGTCTCTTTTTTAGAGATGATGAATTTAATTACTTTTCAAACTATTCATAAAAATATCGAAAACTATTTAAATAAAAAAGTGGATACTTTTGATACTTTTGAATCTTTTTTAAAAGTAATAGCAAAAGAGACCTTTGAAGAAAAATTGATTTTAGTATTAGATGACTTTCAAAACCTAATCAAAGTGGAAAAAGATGCCTTAAGTCTTTTTTATAAGGCTTGGAATAAAGAGCTAAGTTCTTTAAATATCCAAGTTGTTATTTTATCATCTATTTGTTCTAGTAATAAAGATGATGAATATATTTACAAAAAATCTTCAAATATAATAAAACTAAATAAATTGCCATACTCTAGTATTAAAGAGTTAATTCCTGAGGTTCAAGCTGGTGATATTATGCATATTTTTAGTGCTTATGGTACAAATCCTGATTATCTAAAACTATATAATCCTAAGAAAGATTTTCTTTTAAATATAAAAGAGAATTTTTTAAGTTATGATGGAGTTTTTTTCAATGATGGTATGGATTTTTTGAAAAAAGATTTAAATGAAATCTCAACATACTCTTCAATACTCTATGCAATAGCTTTAGGAAACAGTAAAATTGGAGCAATAGCAGACTTTTTAAACCTAAAATCAACTTATCTCACACGATATTTGCAAAAACTAATTGACATAATGATTATCAAAAAATATGTACCTATAAATGAAGATATAAAAAAGAGCAAGTTTGGAAGATATGAGATTGAAGACAATTTTATGAGATTTTGGTTTTGTTATATATATCCTAATTATTCAACTCTTCAAAAGGGTGATACTAGTAGTGTGGTTAATCATATAAAAGAAGACTTTACAAAACGACTTGTGCAAAGCAGTTATAAAATGCATATTTTAAGTCTAATTAAAAATGATCCATATAAATACTTAGGTTTTATTCCAAATAATCTTGGAAGTTGGTGGAATAATAAAGACACCAATATCGATATTATCGCTTATGATTCTAAAAATATTATCTTTATTGATACAAAGTGGAAAGATATTCAAGAACTAGAACAAAGCTATGCTATATTAAAAAATAAATCCGATGAATTTAAAACTACTCTAAATAAAAAATATATCATATTCTCTAAAATTTCCCCTACAAAAACTATCTAAAGGATTTTATGTGGCTACAAATATTACAGTTAAAAGTCCAAATGGTGAAAGTGCAATATATGAAGTTAGTTTATTCGATGTCATAGATATAAAAAAAGGTGACTATGTACTTGTATCTGAGCGACCTGAGTTATTAGGCTTAGAAATTATTGATGATTCTTTAAAAATAAACTTTCCAGATGGAAATAGTGTAGTAGTGAAAGATATAGTTACTTTTATCAATCAAAATAACCCAACAGATACACATGGACTTATGGATAAATTAGATACCTCTGCCATATCTTTTTTAGATGAAAAAGGTAATTTTGAAGAAATAGATTTAGTGGATAAACTTTTAACCCTGATAGAAGAATCAGAAAAAGCTCATAAAGCTGTTTCTCCTGCTCTTATTGATGGAAGTGACACTAATGCATTAAATACTAATATAACAAGTGATAATAGACCTACAATAAGAGGTATAACTGAAAGTGGGGCAACTGTAACCATCACAGATGATGATGAAAACATTCTAGGAAGTACAATAGCAGATGAGGATGGAAATTATTCAATAAGGACAAGTGAACTTTCAAATGGGACACAAAATCTTAAAATAACAGCCACTGATAAAGCAGGTAATTCAGGAACAGAGATTCAAACAATCACTGTAAATACCTCAGAATCAGATATTAAAAAACTTGAAATAACAAATATATCAGATGCAAATGAAGAGTACTCTTATATAAATATAAGTGGCAAAGGATTGGAAAGTAAAAATAGTGTGTCAATATTTGATGAAGATGGAATTAAAGTTGCTACAACAACTATATTAGAAGATGGAACTTGGAGTGCCGGTATCTCAAACTTTGCAGGAACACCTGTGAGTAATAAAGAGTTTTTTAAAGCAATAGAAAATGATATAGCAGGAAATGAGATAGCACAAATAGATAGTAATCACTATTGGACTGAAAAGCTAGATTCTTTAGATACACAAGAAACAGTTGACTTTGTGATGACAGGCATAGTAGACGATGAAATCAATACAGATACAATGCAGTCCCTTGAAAATGAAAACACACTATATGATGCTAAAATTGAAGATGATATTTCCCAATATGATATGAGAACAGTAAGTGAAGAATTAGCTATTGTAGAAAGTTTAGAAAATATTATTGAAGAAGATGAAAGTGAAGAAATTAACTCTATTGATGAAGAAAATATTGAATACGAGGATGAACTTGATTATATAGAAGATGATTTTTTAGATGATGTTCAAATGGAATCTCTTCCTACTACTAAGGCTTTGACTTTAACTGGCATAGAAGGAAGTGTTGAAGATGAAATAATATTAGAGCAGTCTAATAATGAGGATACAAAAACAGAAAATGACGATGTATCTCTTGATGAACAAGAGCTAGAAGTGAAAGTTCCTATGGATAATGAGCTATCAAATAATGCTGCGAATAAAAGCGATGAGATAGATATAAATGCACCAATAGATGAAACTAAAGAGGTGCTAGAATATACAAAAGGTTGGGCAAAATCAACTAATCAAATGAAAGATGGTGATGCTACATTTGAAGTATGGACAAAAGACAATGCAATAGTATATATTGATACATCTACAAGCGTAACAGATATATAAACTAAAAAAAGACATATTTAGCCTCTTTTTCTTAAATTTTCCCTTACTTTTAAGCATAAATAAAAACAATCTAAACTATAATTCCACTCTTCGACCCCGTCGTCTAGTGGCCAAGGACGACAGGATTTCCTCCTGTAAACTCAAGTTCGAATCTTGATGGGGTCGCCAACTTACATTTACTATAAATAGGTATCTTTATTATAAAACTTCTTATTTTTTATTCTTTAAGGTTTACTAGGGTAACACTTTGGGTAACACTTTTATAAATTGTTTTGGTGATTAATGTTATAAAAATAGTACTTATCTACCAATTTTAAGTTAATAGTCAGGAAAATCAATATACCATATTATCAGTTGAAAATAATACAAGTTATCATTAAATCAATTAATAATAACTTGATAAAAAATATCTCTAGACAAATTGTTTGGAGGTATAAAATCCATTAAATTGAATTAAACAGTACTATATAAATTTATAATAGTAAAATCAAAAATAGTTGTTATTTTTTTATAATAACTTAATTAAATATCATTCTAAAAAATGAAAGAGATATGAAACTCTTCGAGTTAAATTAAACATTATTAGTATACTAATATTATTAAATATAAGATATTATTTTTTAATATCTAAAAAGAAAAAACTGTTATCTTTGTGATAACAAATAAAAATATTTTTATTTAAAATTAAAGATAAATCTCTACCATGAGAAACTAACCAAATGAATGTAAAAATATCAAAAAAAAATATTTTTTACATACTCCAATCAGATAAAAAATTACAATAATTAATTTTCAACTAATCAAAATATTTAATATAATAGAGGGAAAATAATGACAAATAATGAAACTCAAAATAATAGATGGATGAGTCCAAAAAACTTTGAATTAAAATATCAAATTAAGCAAAGTACTCAAGCAAAAATGAGAATGAAAAAGCTTATCCCTTTTTCAAAAATTGGAAAGTTTATTAGGTATGATCAAATTGAAATTGATAAGTGGTTTGAAAATCATAAAGTTGTAGAAATCAGAGATTTGTTTTAACTATTTAAAGATATTTTTATTAATAAAAAATATCTTTTAGTGAGTGAAATAATATTTTCACTCACTAATAATTTTTACAAATTATGTATCAATTATTTTAATATATTTTCTTCTTAATATTTTTCAGCATTTAAACTTTCTTTAGCCAATTCTAATCATATATTTGAAATAAGATGAAAAAATTCTCTCAAAATTGATGATTCGCCTTTATACTGAAAATTATGTATAAATACATGATTCGCTCAGTTTTTCATGTAGAAACACATGGCTCTATTTCATAGTATACAAGTAATGAAATTTAAATACCATGTAGAAATGCATGGCTCTTATAGAGGAATAATCAAATTTCTTTAAAAAATGATGATTTATTTTTATTTTTTGAATTATGTATAAATACATGATTCGGTTAGTTTTCCATGTATAAATACATGGCTCTATTTCATAGTATACAAGTAATGAAATTTAAATACCATGTATAAATGCATGGCTTGTAATGTGAGATAAAAATAGCATTATGTATAAACACATGGCTCTATTTCATAGTATAGTAGTGCAAAAATACAGTTTTAATTAAAAAATCAAAATGTTAAAATTTCTTTATATATAGTTTTTCTTGTAATAGTTTTTTTTAGTATATATTTAAAAGAGCGTAAACCTATCTTATACTAAAAGTTTTATTATTTTTGATGATTTTCCTTACTTAATAAAGAAAATTGTTTTTAGAGCATTTATGAGTGTTTTATAAGCATTGAATAATAAAACAAATCTACTAATAACTTTTATTTGTCTTTTTCTAAATTTAATTTATATCCCAATACTTCAATAATCTGTAAACCAAAAGCAAAATCAAATCGACCCCTTGATATTTTCTGCCGCACAGAAGCTTCCGTATAATCAAATCCTTTTTCATTTAAAATTTTTGTTAACTCAATAAAATTTATATCTTCTTGTAACATTAATTTTTTGATAAGGAGTTTGGCTTCTTTTGTATAGTCTTTTTCTTCCATAAGTATTCTTTTTAATTAAATTTTATAAATTGTATCATATTTAATAAGAATTTGTCAAAAATAAGTCAAATTATTCATAAATGACTTGACATTATTTATCATATATGATAATATTTTCTCACTTAAAAACGAAAAGGATTGAATATGAATAATGAAGATAAAAACAGTAAGAAGTTTTTGATAAAAAATATTTTTCTTGAGCCAATTATTCCAGTTGTATTTTTTATTTATTGCATTAGTTTTAATGTATGTGATATAAAAATAGTTTCAGTATTTTTAACTATTTTTATATCAGGTATTTTTTATAAATTTGTATTTTATATAAAGGTGCATTATAGATTTATTTTTCAAGTTGGAGTTGTCTGTGTTGATTGGTTTTTAATTGATATTGTTAATTTTATATCTAACAATAGTTTTTATTTTTTAAAGCCATCTTTACTTGAAACAATAGCAAAAAATTCTTTGGCATTTGTTGTATAAAATTAAAAGGAAAATAATATGTTAAATGTAAAAACTGTAATTGAATTAGAAAATAAATTTTCGAAAAAAGAACAAGAAAAAGTTTTAGATTTTTTAGAAAATGAGTTTGGAATTAGAAATGAAAATGTAAAAATATTTGCTGCATCAACTTATGCTACTGAAAGTGAATTTGCAAGTGAAATTTATAATAAAGTAAATCAGATTTTAGTAGATGATTTTAAAGAGTATTGAAATTTTAAATTAAGATTCTTTACTCTTTGATTTTAAATTTATTGTTAAGTATAGTGTATAAATTGTAATAACAGTTATGATTGATAATTTTACAAATTCTAGCATTTCCATGTGTATCCTTTTTTGTATTTTATCTATTCTAAATATTTATGTCAATATAGTATTTGAATTTAAATGCAGGTTATTTATATGTTAAATTTAATAGTTGTATTTCTTTTTATTTTTCCTGGGATTATTTAATTATACTCTCTACTACTAGTGAAGTTATTTATACTGCTTTGTTTCAAATTGTATTAGGTTTAGGTTTGTTTTATTTAAATAAGTATAAAGATGTAAAAAAAGTACAAAATATTTTGCGTAAGTTGTTTTGATAACTATCTAAAGATTTAGCGTTATTTTTGTTTAAAAAACTCTTCAATATCAATGTCAAATATTTTACTTAATTTGTATAAATGAACAATAGAATAATGATGTGTCTTAATCTTTGGATTTTCCACATGAGATATATAACTAGAGTTTTTTAAACCTAACTCAATTGATAAATCAAGTTGAGTCATATTTCTTTCAATTCTTAGTTGTCTTATATTATTTGAGATTAAATCTTGAAATTCTAATATTTCATCTTCTGAAAAATTAAGCAATTAGAGCCTTTACATATATGTATAATTATTAAAAGATTTTATATGAATTGTGAAATATCCAATAATACATATATGTATAATTTGTTATTAATATTTAATTTTGTAAAATAAAAATAATTTAAATTAGGAGAAAAGATGGAAGTAGGAAATATTATTTCAAGCATATTGACATTCTTTGTACCATTGATTATATTTGTTTATTATATATATGCACTAATTGATATATTAAAGAATGAATTTACAGGTAACAATAAATTAATTTGGCTGATTATTTATTTTATATTGCCCCTTGTAGGTGTTTTACTATATTTTCTTATTGGTAGAAAACAAAAAATACCAAAAATACAAAAAAGTAATTAAATCTTGAATTTATACATTGGAATAATAAATGAAAAAATTAAATAAAAGTTTTGTACTTTTTATGTTAAGTGCAATAATACTTACAGGTTGTGGAACTACACAATTACAAACAAGAGCAAAATTAACTAGAACTATTACTTTAGATAAAAGTAAAAAACAAAATAGAAATATATATGTTCAAGTTTCAAATACAGCTGGAAGTGGAGGAGAAAATCTAAAGCTTTATGATGATCTAAAAACAAAATTACAAGCTAAAGGCTATACCTTAGTTACTAGCTCAAAAGATGCTTCTTATGGTTTGTTTGTAAATGTATTATTTGCAAATAATCTAAAGGAAGCAAATGCGATTAAGAGTGCTGTCTCTTCTGGAGTATTAGCAGGTGGTTCAACTGCTATTGGTGGAGGAAGTGGAAGTAGTTCTTTAATTGTTGGCGCTCTTGCTGCTCTAGGTGGAGGAATTATTGGTTCTGCTATGGAAGATGATATCTTTCGTGCTGTAATTGATGTGGAAATTAGAGATTATAAAATTAAAGATGCCAAAATAGATAATACTAATTACAATAAGTATTTAACAAGAGTATTTATAGAAGCTGTTAGGATGAATCTAAAGCTTAATGAAGCTCTTCCAATTTTAAGTTCAAAAGCATCAACAGAAATATCAAATTTATTTTAAGGAAAAGAATGAAAAGTTTTAAATTAAGTTTAATAGCAATATTACCGATATTTGCTATTTTTATGTTAACAGGTTGTGGTAGTGCACATAGTAATGGTATATCTATACCAAATACAAATGAATATTGTATGAAAAATAAGTATATTGATAAAATTGCTTGTGAAACTATAATAAACTCGAATGTAGAAGATATATATTTGATTGATGGTATTTCAAAGTTAAGTGCATATGGATTTAGACATAAATCACATAATAATGTTTTAGCTGCAACAATTCAAGCTGCTGCAGAAACAACGCTGTTAAAAGATAAAAAATACTTTGCTATTTTATCTCCTGCTGCAATGTCAAATTTAAATGGAGTATTAATTAATACTCCAGAAGAGTATTTCAAAAAATGTGAAATAACAATGGGAGATGTATTAACTTTCCAAACAAATAAATGTGGATTAATTCCTAGAAATAATAATGGTATTATGACTATTAAAGTATTTAGTGAAAGACCACATGATGTATTAGTATATGATGCTACTGAAGTAATTAAATACTTAAAAACTAATGGTAAATATGATGAAGATGGAAAAGTCAAAAAAATTGTATTTATGAAATAAGTTGTATTGATTTCAACTATATTATAAAGGTTAAGTTCTATTGGACTTAACCTTTTTTATTTTAAAATAATTACATAAAGGATTATCATGTTTGAATTTACTTTTGATGAGATAATTGCTATATCTATAACATCTTTGTTAGTAGTGTTTATTCATATAATAGCGAAGTATAAGAATGAAAAAGTAATAAAGGATTTTACTCTTTTAAAAAATCTTCAAATTATAGATAAAAATAATGGTTTTAACAATAACCAATTAATAGATAATAAAATCTATAAATATAATTTAATTTGTAAGAATTTATATATTACTGCTTATATAACTTGTTTTCTTACGATTGCAGCTTTTATATGCTTGTATATGTTAGATGTTAGGATTGATTATTTTTATTATTGTTTAGTTCTTATTTATTTTTCAATTTCTTGTTTTTATCGCGTAAATATTATAATGTGTTCAATTGATTTTATTATTAAAAATTAAGATACTTTAAGAAAAATAAATTATTAATTCATTGCATAAATCATTTATTTTCTAATTACTTATTCCATAAAATTTTGTAACTCTTTTATTTATATCATTTATTACTCTTAACTATTTATGTGTTTTTTTATTTCAATAAGTATTTTCTGGTACCACTTTTAAAAATCATCTAAAATCTATTTTATCATTTATATGGAGTACTTTATTTTGTCTTTTTATAGATTCTTATTAATTAAATATTAAAAAAGGATATTTATATTTTTATATAAATTAGATCATCCTTTAATTGGGTCTCATAAATTGTAGAACAATTACAATCTTCGCTTTTTACCTCTCCATTTTTCAAATTGATATCCCAATTATGTAAAGGACAAGTTACCATACTTTCATGAACCAATCCCTCACTCAATTTCCCTTTTTTATGTGGACATATGTTATTAATGGCATGAATTTCACCATTTTTTGTTTTAAAAATTGCTATTTCTTCTTCTTTATAGTATAAAACTCTTGAACCCATAATTGGTACTTCATCTATTTTTAGCGCTTGTATCCATGTTTTCATATTATATTTCCTTTGCTTCAAAACTGTGAGATTCTTCAGGATTTAATACAATGGGAGAAAACTCTTTTGTAAATCCCTCTTCAATAGCTTTTGCCCAAGGGTCAATTTGTGCATGTTTTTGTGACTCTTCAAATCTTTTTGCATAGAAATTAACTTTTTGTTTATCAAGCATTACATCTTTTACATATTGTAATCCAACCCTTTCAACCCAATGGGCAGTTCTTTCTAAATAATAAGCATCCTCTCTATAAAATTGCATAAAGGCTTTTACATATTCAAGTAACTCTTCATCTGTTTCTACTTTACATAAAAGGTCAGTTACCCTAACTTTTATACCACCATTTCCAGCAATATGTATCTCCCAACCAGAATCAACACCAATAACACCTAAATCTTTTATGGTAGCTTCTGCACAGTTTCTAGGACATCCTGAAACTGCTATTTTAAACTTATGTGGTGTCCATGAACCCCAAGTTAGTTTTTCAATTATTACACCCATGCCCATAGAGTCTTGTGTACCAAATCTACACCAAGTATTACCCACACAAGTTTTAACAGTACGTAATCCCTTTGCATATGCTTGACCAGATACAAAGCCACAGTCATTTAAATCTTTCCACATAGGCTCTAACTGCTCTTTTTTGATTCCAAGCATATCTAGACGTTGACCACCTGTGAATTTTACTGTTGGTACATCATATTTAACAGCAATATCAGCTATATCTTTTAACTCTTGAGGAGAAGTTAATCCTCCCCAGATTCTAGGTACCACAGAATAAGTTCCATCTTTTTGAATATTTGCAAATACTCTATCGTTTACTAAGGCACTTCGTTTGTCATTTTTGTATTTGTCATCATTGTATTTTACAAGTAAATAGTAGTTGATAGCTGGTCTACATTTAACACATCCATCATCCGTTCTCCAATCAAGGGCTTTAAATACATCATAAACAGTTTTAAATTCACCATTATCAATAGCACTTTTTATCTCTTTGTGGCCCAATGTTGTACAAGCACAAATCCCTTCTTCAACGGCATCATATTCATCACCTAATGTATTTACTAAAATTTGTTCAACTAAACCAATACAAGAACCACAAGATGCTCCCGCTTTTGTACATGATTTTACATCACTTAATGATTTTAAATCTTTTTCTTTTATAGCAGATACTATATCACCTTTACAAACTCCATTACATCCACAGACTTCTTCATCATCACTCATAGAGTTTACATCATTCCCACCATGTCCACTATCTCCAAGAGCTGATTTACCAAAAAGTATTTTTGTTCTTAAATCAGAGATATCAGTCTCTTCTTTTAAAAGTTTTAAATACCATGAAGCATCGGAAGTTTCTCCATATAAAACCATTCCAATGATTTTATTATTATAAATTACAAGTTTTTTATAAATCCCAACTTTTTCATCAAGTAAGATTAGAGTTTCTGTTGTTTCATCTCCCAAATAATCTCCCGCACTAAATAAATCAACACCAGAAATTTTTAGTCTTGTTGATAAAGTAGAACCAGCATAAGCATCTGTTTTTTTATCTGCTAAAACTTTTGCTAAAACTTTTGCCTGTTCATATAAAGGTGCTACTAGTCCATAAGTATTTCCACTATGCTCAACACACTCTCCAATTGCATAAATAGAATCATCACTTGTTTTTAAAAAATCATCTACTACAATTCCTTTATTGCAATCAAGTTCAGTCTTTTTTGCTAAGAAAGTATTCGGAACTATTCCTGTTGCAAATACAACAATATTGGAGTCAACTAAAGTACCATCAGAGAAGTTTACCTTTTCAACTACTTCATCTCCATAGATTTCAGAAACAGTAGTGTTTAGTTTGAATTCTATTCCATATTTTTCAAGATTTTGTTGAAGAAGTTTCCCTCCTGTTGAGTCTAATTGTTGAGATAAAATTGAAGCATTTCTATGAACTAAAATAGTTTTAATACCATGCATAGCTATTCCATAAGCAGCTTCAAGACCAAGAAGACCACCTCCTACAACTACAGCGGTTTTTTCTTTATCTATTAATCTTAAAATAGTATCACTATCTTCTTTAGTTCTAAAAGCAATAACATTTTTTAAATTACTTCCAAAAGTATTAGGGATAAAAGGTTTTGAACCAGTTGCTATAAGAAGTTTGTCATAAGATTCTATTTTTCCATTTTGGCTAGTGATAGTTTTAGAGTTTTTATCTATAGATATTACTTTATCGCCTTTATTAAGAATTATATTATTTTGTTCATACCAAGTTTCATGATTGATAATTGTATCTTCAAAACTTTTTTCACCACTGAGTAAATATGAAAGCATAATTCTATTATAGTTTACATAGGGTTCTTCTCCATAAATTGTAATATCATATTTGTTTTTTTCTAATTCTAGTAAATCTTCTATGGTTCTTAAACCACTCATTCCGTTTCCAATTACTACTAATTTCTCTTTCATATTATTCCCTTGTATCTTATTGTATAATTATTCCCAAAATTGTATATTTTTTATCATTATAGTTGTATATATTTTATACAATTTTCTTAAATTAAGATTAAATTAGCTCAAAATAAGACTATTAGACTTTAAAATACTTATCTTAAAGCTTAAATTTTAATTAAAGTATTTATTAATAAAAGTATGATTAAAAATAAAATCAAACTAATACTTTGCCAAAAAACTATTGGGCTTTTTTCTATTAAAGGTGGAAGTTTTTTATTCAAAAACTTCTTATTTGGTTGTTTTAAATCAAATAAAAACTCACTTAACTCAGAATATCTTTCATTTGGATTTATATTTAAAGCTTTTCTTATTGCTCCATCAATCCACAGTGGAAATTCTGGATATAAAGTTGTATATTTAAGTTTGTTTTGAGCACTTTTTGTATTTGCACGTGCAACTTGAACTCCATATGGAAGTTTGTTTGATAACATCTGATATGTTATTGTACCAAGAGAAAAAATATCAGATTTTACGCTTCCTTCTTCTCCTAAGAAATACTCAGGTGCAGAATATAAAGCAGTTCCAAGTAACTTTTCTTGCTGCATAAAAGTATTTATTTCTAAAATACCTTCAATTCTTGTAGAGCCAAAATCTATGATTTTTATTGAACCAGTTTTATCTATCATAATATTTTCAGGTCTTATATCTTGGTGAATCATCTCTAATCTATGAAATGCCATAAGACCTCTTGCTATTTGTTCAAGGATATTTCTCACAACTTCAATTTTAGGTTTTGGGTTATCAATCATCCATTGGCTTAAGGTAATAGCATCAATATATTCAAAAATAGTATAAATATAATTTTGTTTTCTATTTGAATTATAAGCCTTTGCAACATAGGGATTATTAACTCTTTTTGCAATCCACTCTTCCATTAAAAAACGCTCTAAATAAGCTTTGTCATCTTGCAAGTCTATTGAGGGAGTTTTTATTACAACTATTTGATTGTTATCATTATCTTTTGCTAAATAGACATGACTTCTACTTGTAGCACTTAATTCTCGTATAATGAAGTAACCTTCAAATTCTTTTCTTGCTTCTAAAATAGGAGGTATTGCTTTGTTTAAAATTTGTTGATGAATCTCATTTGAGTCTTTATTTGCTAAAGAATCTATTTTAATTATTTGAATAGTTAAATTATCATCACTGTGATTTTTTAAGGCTTTTTGAACAATAACTTTTGCTACTTCATTATAATCATCACAATTTTTTAAACTTTTATTAATAAACTCCACATCAATAAATTCATAAACACCATCTGTCATAAGTAAAAAAATATCATCTTTTTCAATTTCTGTTGTTTCATAATCAATGGTAAGTTGAGAATCAATACCTAAAGCACGACTAAGATAACTTTTTTCATTTGAAATCCAAGTTCTATGATCAGTTGTAAGTTGTTCTAGATTATTATTTTTTAGTTTATATACTCTTGTATCTCCCACATGAAAAATATGTGCCGTATTTGATTTTATAATCAAAGCACTAAAAGTGCATACAAATCCTTTGTCTTTGTCAAGGTGATATTTACTTTGCCTATTTTGAGAATAAAGCCAAGAATTTGTGGCTTTTAAAACTTTATTTGCAGAATTCTTAACACTCCAAGATTCAGAAGTTGAGTAATAATCTTGTAAGAAAGAAATAACAGATAATTTACTAGCTTCTTGGCTTACTTTACTACTACTTATTCCATCTGCAATAGCGATTGCTATTCCTTTACTTGTAAGTAGAGGTTCACTAGGAATATAAATATCATAAAAGTCTTGGTTGATATCTTTGATACCTTTAATTGAGTATTGACCAATAGATACTTTTAGTTGATTATTCATATTTTTCCTAATAAAATATTTAGAGTTTTACCATGATTTATAAGGTAAGAATTTACCATTCATTGTAATTTTTACTCTGTCACCAGCTGGGTTTTTTTCTTTATCTATATCCATTGAAAAATCAATGGCACTCATAATACCATCACCAAATTTTTCCCCAATAATTTCTTTTATAGTTTCACCATAAACACCAACTATCTCATAAAATCTATAAATTACAGGATCATTGGGAATTGTTTTATCCCAGTTTTTCATTGGATACTCTTGCAATAAAATTGCAATTTCATCTGATAGCTCTAAAACTTCACAAAGCTTTTTTGCGTATTCTTCTTTTAGACTATTCATTCCAAGACAGGCTGATGTGAGAAACACAGGAGCTAAACCTACTTTTGCGGCTATTTCTTCCCATGAGATATCAAGACTTTTTTTAGCCAAAATTATTTCTTCTGTCATTTCTACTTTATTCATTGTATATTCCTTTTTTTTAAGGACTTTATAGGCTTTTGACCTATAAAGTTCTTTTATGCTGCATTATTAGATAAAGAATTATTTAGTGTTCTTTTCTCACCAGTTTTGATATGTGTTGCATATAGTGTAAGTCCTGTAAAAGCTAATCCACCAACTAAATTTCCTGCTGCAACAGGTAATTCATTCCATAATAAATAATCAGCGATTGTAAAGTTTCCACCCATAATTAATGAGAACGGAAATAAAAACATGTTTACGATAGAATGTTCAAATCCCATAAAGAAGAAAAGCATAATTGGCATCCACATAGCTATGGCTTTACCACTTACTGTTGTTGATATCATTGCTCCAACAACACCCATTGAGACCATCCAGTTACATAACATAGCTCGAATAAATACAGTAATCCAACCTTCAAGTCCATACGCAGAATATCCAAGAGTTCTAGCTTCTCCAATACCTGCTACTTTTTTAGCTATTGGTCCTCCATCAGTATTAAAACCATATGTGAAAATAAAAGCCATCATAAAAGCAACAGTTAAAGCTCCTAATAAATTACCAAGAGCAACTAGTCCCCAATTTCTAAGAACTTGTTTTACTGTAACACCTGGTCTTTTATCTAAAAGAGCCAAAGGAACTAACATAAATACACCTGTTAAAAGATCAAACTTCATCAAATAAAGCATAATAAATCCAACTGGGAATAAACATGCTCCTAATATTGGAGAACCAGATTTCATAGCAACTGTTATTGCAAATATTGCAGCAAGAGCAAGAATTGCTCCAGCCATATATCCTCTAATTAAAGTGTCTTTTGTAGACATGTATATTTTTGACTCTCCTGAGTCAACCATTTTAGTAACAAATTCAGATGGTTCTAAATAAGCCATAAATACTCCTTTTTATATTTGTATTTTTAAGATAAGGAATTAAAACAAATAAAGTGAGGAAAAAAATGGGAAAAATAAATTTTTCTGTATATATTTTATACATAAAAATAAAAATAGATAATACATTAGTGTTTATAATAGTAAAAAAGGATTATTATCAAAAAATCTATTATTTATCTATTTGTATTCTTTTTATTGTCACTATTTTTTTTAATTGGTATTACAATTAAAAATTCATATCAATTACAAGAAAAATCTTTAATTGATAATTTGAGAAATAAAGCTCAAACAATATTTAACTTAATAGTTGATGTGAGACACTGGAACGCTCAATATAATGGAGTATATGTAAAATCAGAAGACTTAAAACCAAATCCATATTTAAATCCAAATTTCATAAAGTCAAAAAATGATGAAACAATGGTCTGGATAAATCCAGCTTTTATGACAAGACAAATTTCTGATATTGCTAGTCAAAGGGATGGATTTAAATTAAAAATTACAAGTAATAAACTTATTAATAAAAATAATGCTCCAGATGAGTATGAAAAAATATTACTCGATTATTTTGAAAAAAATCCAAATAAACAAAGTTATTGGGATATAAAAGATAATAAATTTAAATTTATGGGAGCCTTAAAGATTGAAAAAGATTGTTTAAAATGCCATGCGAAACAAGGCTACAAAGTTGGAGATATAAGAGGTGGTATTAGTGTTACTTTTGATGTATCAAATGAGTTTGAACAATTAAAAGAGATTAATAAAGAAAAAAAATTAACTATTATTTTTCTGATTATTGCTGCTATTGGAGGTGTAATTACTCTAATTATTCATGAAACTATGAAAAGAAGAGATGAACAAAAAATCTCAAAACTAAATGAATCTTTAGAAACAAAAGTAAATGAGTTAGATGATTTTAATAAAACTTTACACAAAAAAGTACAAGAAGAAGTAAAAAAACAAAGGGAAAAAGAGAATCTCTTAATCCAACAATCAAAAATGGCAGCACTTGGAGAGATGATTGGAAATATTGCCCATCAATGGAGACAACCAATAAGTGCGGTAAGTGCAATTATGATGAATATAAAATGGACTGCAATAGCAGAAGGAATGAATAAAAAGTTTATAGATGACAGAATGAAAGAAGCAAATGAACAGTTAGGATATATGTCTCAAACAATTGATGATTTTAGGAACTTTTTTAAACCAAATAAAGAAAAAGAATTATTTGATTTGGATTTAGAAGTTAGAAAAACATATAAAATATTAAAAGATACCCTTCAAAATAATAATATAAATTTCCAGATATTTTCAAATAAAGAGATAATAGTTTTTGGTTATCCTAGTGAATTTTCTCAAGTGGTATTAAATATTATTTCAAATGCAAAAGATGTTTTAATAGAACGAAATACTGATAAACCAAAAATAGAAGTACATATTTTAAAAGATGAAGAAAATATATATTGTAAAATCACAGATAATGCAGGTGGGATAGAAGAAAAAATTATCAATAAAATTTTTGAGCCATATTTTACTACTAAAGAGTCAAGAGGTACAGGAATAGGATTATATATATCTAAAGAGATAATACAAAAACATATGAATGGCTTATTGATAGTTAAAAACAATGAAGTAGGTGCAGAGTTTACGATTTCTATACCTAAAAAAGAGGAAGAAGTATGACTGATATAATTTCAAGATTAAAAAGTAAGACAATTCTTCTAGTGGAAGATGAAAAAGTTATAAGAGAGAATATTGCATCAATGTTAAAATTCTTTTTTAAAGAAGTTTATATAGCAAATGATGGATATGATGGAATTGAGAAATATGAAAACTATCTCCCAGATATAGTAATGACAGATTTAAAAATGCCTAATATGGGTGGTTTTGAATTAATTACAGAGCTTAAAAATCGTAAATCAACTTCTTTTACAATAATTGTATCTGCCCATACTGATACAGATCTACTTATAAATGCCATACATAATGGAGTAGATAGGTATATAGTTAAACCAGTGATAGAAGATGATTTATTTGATACGTTTAAAGCCTTTTTAGAAAAACTTGACAATGTAATGCCCCAAATTATAAAATTGTCTGAAAATCTCTCTATAGATATTGATAAAAGTGAAATAATTCTAGATGAAAAGTCTATTCATTTAAATAAAAAAGAGAATATGCTTTTAAAACTTTTATGTAAAGACTTAAATAAAACTATCTCTTATGAAGAGATAGAGTATCAAGTTTGGGGTAGCGAATCTATGAGTTTGTCTGCTATTAGAAGTGTGGTTAGGGATTTGAGAAAAAAAATAGGGCAAGAGTATATTTCAAATGTTTCTGGGGTTGGATATAGAATGAAATGAAATCTTTACATTTAATGAGACCGTTATAAATTCTGTGTCAAGTCACCTAAAGTAACAAAACAAATACTTATAACCTTGTTATACTTTTAATTCTAACTGCACTATGATTATAATCTGGTTCAAAAGACTCTTTATCTACTAAATCAAGTGTCAGATAATTTATCTTTCTTACACTTACTGGTATAAAAACAGTCTTTTCTTTTACATCAGGGGTAATTTTTGCTTCTAAGGTAATTTCACCTCTTACTGAAGTTACATCAACCATATCTCCATCTTCTATCTCCAAATTTTTTGCATCATTTGGGTGTATTTCTACATATTCTAAGGCTTTGAATTTTTTAAGGTTATCAAGTAGAGCTGTTTTTGTACCACTATGCCATTGATCTCTAGTTCTTCCAGTTAGTAAAATAAAGGGAAACTCTTTTGAGGTTTTTTCTGATAGATTCTCATTTTTTACAAAATGTAAATTAGCTTTTTCATTTTGTGTTAAAAATTTATTATCTTTAAAAAGCTTTTCTCCCCAAATAAAAGTTTCTCCTTTCATATTATGCATATCAAGGTGTCTTTTTTTACTTATTTTTGTCATCTCTTTAAATTCATTAAATATATCTTCAACAGTGGAATAGTCAAATGATTTTTTAAATCCTAACTCCCAAGCAATAAGTTTAAAAACTTCCCAATCAGGTTTACAATCAATAGAGGTTCTTGTTACTTTTTTTTGTTTGGTTATTGTTCTATCCATATTTGTTTGCGTTCCATCTTTTTCTCCCCAAGGAGAAGCTGGTAATCTTATATGTGAAAACTCAGATGTTTCTGAATTTTCATAGGCGTTAATTTCAACTATAAGAGGAATATTTCTAAAAGCTTTTTCAACTTTTGCTCTATTTGGAAGATGATATATAGGATCTGTATGTGAGATAATTAAAACTTCTACATTTCCTTTTAAAGCTTCATCAACTATTTCACAAGAGGTTAGTCCTCTTTTATTTTTTATTCCAGATGTTTTCCAAAATTCTTCTACTTTTTTTATTGATTCAGCTTCAAAATCCAAATGAATAGCTAGCGTTGTAGCCAATCCTCCTACTTCTCTTCCTCCCATGGCATTTGGTTGACCTGTTAGTGAAAAAGGTCCATTTCCTTCTTTGTTTATTTTCCCTGTGATTAAGTGCATATTAATGAGGCTTAAATTTTTATCTACTCCTTGAACACTTTGATTTAATCCCATTGTCCAAGCACTTATGATATTTTCATTTTCATAAAACATTGTAATAAACTCTTCAAACTGCTCTTTTGATAAACCAGTTCTTTTTAGCATTTTAGTTTTTGCTTCTCTTGAAAGCTTATTTTTATATGTTTCAAAATTATTTGTGTATTTTTCTATATAGTTGGTATCTATTTTTTCATCAGTAATTAATCTTTGACAAACAAGATTGAAAAAGTCGATGTCACTTCCTACATTTATTTGTAGATGTAAATGGGCGGCTTTTGTTGTGGGTGTAATTCTTGGGTCTATTACAACAAGTTTTAATCCTCTTTTTAACTCTTTTTTTATTTTATTAAAAAAGACTACATGGGCTTCTGCTGCATTTGAACCTACTAGAATTAATAAATTTGCTTTTTTTATATCTTTCATTCTAACTGGAACATAATCAACTCCAAAAGCTTTCTTGTGAGCTACTACGGCACTTGCCATACAGGTTCTACTATTTGTGTCTACATTATTTGTATTTATAAAACCTTTTGCTAATTTATTAGCAATATAATAATCTTCTGTTAAAAGTTGCCCAGATAAATAAAAGACAACTCTTTCTGGCTCACTTTTTTTTATTTTAGAACTTATATATTTAATTGAAGTATCCCAATCTATTGTATTAAATTTACCATCTTGTTTTATCTGTGGTCTTAATAATCTTGATGATGTTTCAATTGTATGAAGTTCTGATGCTCCTTTTGCACATAATAATCCTTCATTTGTAGGATATGATATGTCTCCAATAAGTTTAGAAGTATCAAATTCTATTCCACAACCAACACCACAATAGCCACATACAGACTTAATCATAATTTGCCTTTTTTATTATATATAGTGTTATTATATAAAAAAAATTCATTAAAAATTAAGAATAATTGTATATAAAATATACAATTAAGTTAAATTTTACATTAAAAAATAGTATATAATTTATCCATCATTATTTGAAATAAATAAAATTAAGGAAATCTCATGTTGAAACAAGTGTTAAAAATAGGTCTTGGTCTTTCAGTTGTAGCATCAACTTTAATGGCTACACCAGAAAAAACTAAATTAAAAATAGGGTTTATCGCTTTAACTGATTGTGCTCCACTAGTAATTGCTAAAGAAAAAGGTTTTTTTAAAGCAGAAGGTTTAGATGTACATGTTGTAAAAGAGGGAGGTGGATGGCCTGGAATTCAACAAAAAGTAATTAGTGGCGAATATGATTTTTCTCATGCACTTGCTGGTATGCCAATTGCAGCAACTCTTGGAATAAATGGAAATGCAAACCTTGTAGCCCTTTTATCACTTGATTTAAATGGTAATGCAATTACTTATGGTAATAACATTATAAAAGAGATGGAAAAATATGGTTTGGATAAAACAAAAAGACCAGTAAGTGCTGAGAGTTTAAAAAAGTACATTGATGCTAAGCACAAAGCTGAGGGAGCAAACTATAAACCTCTTACTTTTGGTATGGTACATCCTGTTTCAACTCACAACTATGAATTAAGATATTGGATGGCAGCAAGTGGTATTAAGCCAGATGAAGATTGTACAATCAAACCTTTTCCACCTCCAACGATGCCTTCAAATTTGATTGCTGGAAATATTGAAGGTTATTGTGTTGGTGAACCTTGGAATTCAAGAATTGTATTAAAAGGTGCAGGAAGTGCCCTTGTAACAAATTATGATATTTGGAATAACAATCCAGAAAAAGTTTTACAATCAAGAGCAGATTTTGTAAAGAAAAATCCAGAAACAACAAAAGCAGTTATGAGAGCTGTTTTAAAAGCTCAAATGTGGTTAGATGAATCTTGGGAACATAGAGAAGAAGCTATAAAATATTTAGCACAAAATAATTATGTTAAAGCACCAGTTAGTGTTTTACGAAAATCAATGAGTGGAACTTTCCTTTATAATAAAGGTGTTGATAGTAAAAATCCTATGTTTAATGTATTTGCAAATGATTATGCAGCTTATCCGTTTTATTCACATGGAATGTGGTTTATTACTCAAATTTACAGATGGGGACAACTTGACCATGCTGTAAATATGAAAGAAGTGATAGAAAAAGTTTATAGACCTGATTTATTTGCAGTTGTTGCAAAAGAGGTTGGCTATACATTGCCTCCAAGTCCTTGGAAAAAAGATGGCGTTGATGAATACAATAAATTTTTAGATGGAAAAGTTTGGGATCCAAATAAAGCAGTTGATTATATTTATGATTTTAAAGTTCAAAACTCATTAGTATCAAAAGAAGAGTTGGCTAAAGCAAATAATTGGACAGTTGAAACAAAACAACCTGCATATGTATGTCCTTATGGACCAGCTGGGTGCGCAGATCCGAAGTATGTAACAAAAAAATAAAAGAGGAATTTTCCTCTTTTAATAATTATTGATATTAATATTTAAAGTAGGCATATTCAAGTATTAGTATGAGTAATCTCTTAAAGCAAAAAATCAAAGGTAAAGTATGAATACAAATAATTTAAAAAAAATAGTTCTGCCAGCTATTGTATTTTTTATAATAGTAGCTATATGGTCAACTATTGCACAAAATGTTCACAATTTTCCAACACCAACAGATACTTTTGTACATGCATTTGGTGGAACAGATAGCAATGGTGATGAAGTAATAGGAGTATTATCAGACCCTTTTTATATTACAAATCAAGATGATAAAGGTATCTTTTGGCAAGTAATGAATTCACTTGAAAGGGTTTTTTCTGGATTTATTCTAGCAATTATTGTAGGTGTTCCTGTTGGTTTAGCTATTGGCATGAGTAAAAACTTTCAAATTGCATTTGAACCATTTATTCAAATTTTTAAACCAGTATCTCCTTTGGCATGGTTACCGCTTTTACTTTTTGTATTTCAAGATATAAATGCAACCGCAATTTCAACTATTTTTGTAACTTCAATTTGGCCAATTATTATAAATACTTCACTTGGTGTTAAAAGTGTAAGTGAAGATTATATGAATGTGGCAAAGGTTCTACAGTTTACTCCCTTAGAAAAAATAAGAAAGATAATTTTACCAGTTGCAGTTCCATATATTTTTACAGGTATGAGACTTAGTCTTGGTATTGCTTGGCTTGTAATTGTTGCAGCAGAGATGTTAACAGGTGGTATTGGGATTGGATTTTGGATTTGGGATGAGTATAACAATCTAAACTATTTTAATATTATTATAGGGATTATTATTGTGGGCTTAGTTGGATTTATGCTAGATGTTATTATGGGAAAAATTGCAGATTTTTTTGATTATAGAAAGAGAGTTTAATTATGGAAAAGAAGTTTTTGAGTTTAGAGTTTGTAGATAAAGTTTTCCCTTTACCAAATGGTAAAGAATATGTTGCAGTAAAAGATGTAAATTTACAAATAAAAAAAGATGAAATAGTAGCAATAATTGGACATAGTGGTTGTGGTAAGAGTACATTATTAAATATGATTGCAGGACTTGATACGGTTAGTTCAGGTGGGGTGTTTTTAAATAATAAAGAAGTAAATGGACCAGGTCCAGAAAGAGCTGTTGTTTTTCAAAATCACTCACTATTACCTTGGCTTACAGTATTTCAAAATATTGAATTAGCAGTTAAAAAAGTGATGCCAGAACTTAATAAAATAGAACTTGAACAAAGAGTTGATATGTTTGTCGATATGGTTAATTTAACCGCTGCTAGAGATAAGTTTCCAGGTGAAATATCAGGTGGTATGAAACAAAGAGTAGGGATTGCAAGGGCTTTATCAATAAGACCTGAAGTATTACTTATGGATGAACCTTTTGGAGCACTAGATTCTCTAACAAGAGCAAATTTACAAGAACACTTAATGCGAATACAACAAAGTGTGAAAAACACAGTAATAGTTATAACCCATGATATTGATGAAGCTGTTTTATTAAGTGATAGGGTTGTAATGATGACAAATGGACCTAGTGCAACTATTGGAGAAGTTTTAGAAGTAAACTTACCACATCCAAGAAATAGAGTTGAACTTCAAAAAGATCCTGAATATATAAGATGTAGAGAAGCGATACTTAGTTTCTTATATGAAAAATTTGCTAAAGAAGACGAATGAAATTATTTAAAATGAGTTGATTATTCTTTTGTTTTATTAATAAAAAGTACATAATACATAAGTTTGTATGTGTCTTTCTAATATTTAATAAGTGTGCTTTTATGTAGCTTTATAAGTATAATATTGCGTATACTCTAAATCAACCTTTAAAATAAGAAGTTCAATTTAAACTGGCTTATTAAAATAAATTAAGTAATTTTTTACTCAATAATTATTTTTTATATCTTACCTTCTTCATTTGTAAGATTGTCTAAAGTAGTTTCTTTAAACATCTTTTGTATTAAATTTTTTGGCTCAATCCATTGATCATGTAAGACACATTTATTTGAGCAATCACAATAACCTATACCTAAGATACATCGTTCTTCATTGAGTGAATCATTAAATATATCTAAAATATCCGAAATTGTAATTTTTGAAGCAGCTTTATTTAGTTCGTATCCACCTTCTCTTCCTCTAATTGATTTAATTAAACCAGTCCGTACAAGTTCTCCCATAATTTTAGTTAAAAATTTATATGGAATTGATAACTTCTCTGATAAGTCTTTTGCGCTAAGGAGAGTTTCATTCTTTTGATTTGTAATGTAACTTAAAATTCTAACAGCATATTGTGATGTATTGTGTAATTGCATATGAATCCTTTGATATATTAATTTAATTATATTCAAGATACTTTTAATTACTACTTAAAGGTAGAATTAAAGAAAATTTGATACTATTTCAATTACTACTTAAAGGTAGAATATAAATAAGGAGTTAAAATGAGTGAGCGTATTACTAAAAATATGGCCAAAAACATCTACTTTGGTGGAGGTCTTTTTGCGATTTTGGTATTTGCAGGACTTACCTTTGATACTGTTAATAAAATTCCAGAACTAAGTCATGATGAAGAAATTACAAAGTCTGTTGCTCTTGGTAAAAAAGTATGGGAAAATAACAATTGTGTAGGATGTCATACTATATTAGGTGAGGGTGCTTATTATGCTCCTGAGCTAGGTAATGCATTTAAACGATTGGGTGAAAGTAATGAAAAAGCATTTAAAGCATATTTATCAGGATGGATGGCTGCTCAACCATTAGATATTCCTAATAGAAGAAAAATGCCACAGTTTAATTTAACGCCAGAACAAATAAATAGTCTTGCAGATTTTTTAATTTGGACATCAAAAGTTAATACTCAAGAGTGGCCACCAAATATTCAAGGATAAGGAAACCGTATGAAATATTCATCACAAATGGTCGCAAAGCCATATTTTATTTTTGCACTAATTCTTCTTGCAGGAGAAATTCTTTTTGGTATTAGCATGGGAATACAATACCTATATGGCGATTTTTTATTTCCCGCTATTCCATTTAATGTACTTCGTATGGTACATGTTAATTTGCTTATTGTTCTTTTATTATTTGGATTTATGGGTGCTACTTATTACCTTATTCCAGAGGAAAGTGAAAGGGAGTTGTGGAGCCCCTTATTAGCAAAAATTACATTTTGGGTATTTGCAGTAGCAGGTGTACTAACAATATTAGGTTATTTGTTTGTGCCTTATGCAACTTTAGCAGAAATTACATTTAATGAGTTATGGCCAACTATGGGGCGTGAATTTTTAGAACAGCCCACTATTACTAAAATAGGTATTGTTTTTGTTGTTTTATCTTATATCTTAAATGTAACGATGACTGTATTCAAAGGTCGAAGAACGACTATATCGATTATTTTACTAACAGGCTTATTTGGACTAGCATTTTTCTTTCTATTCGCATTTTATGTTCCAGATAATCTTGTTATGGATAAGTTTTTCTGGTGGTTTGTTGTTCATTTATGGGTTGAGGGTACTTGGGAACTTATTATGGGTGCACTTTTAGCATTTGTATTAATTAAAACAACAGGTGTTGACCGAGAACACATAGATAAATGGTTGTATTTAATTATTGCGATGACATTGATTTCTGGATTAGCAGGAACAGGGCATCACTTTTTTTATATTGGAACTCCTGGATATTGGTTATGGATAGGTTCTATTGTTTCAGCTGCTGAACCAATTCCATTTTTTCTAATGATACTTTTTGCTTTTAGCATGACAAAAAATCGTCGTATACAACATAATAATAAAATAGCACTTACTTGGGCTAAAGGTACAGCTATTGTATCATTTTTAGGAGCTGGAGTTTGGGGTTTTATGCATACACTTGCACCTGTAAATTTTTATACACATGGTACGCAGTTAACAGCAGCACATGGACATTTATCATTTTTTGGTGCATATGTTATGATATGTTTTACCTTGATATCTTATTCTATGCCGATTCTGAGAGGTCGTCCACATGGAAATGGACCTAAAGCGCAAAAAGTAGAATTGACAAGTTTCTGGTTGATGGTTATTGGTATGATAGGACTTACCTTGGCTCTAACTGTTGCTGGAATAATGCAAATTGAAATGCAAAGAATCCCTGATTCAGCTCATGCTCTTAGTTTCATGGCTACACAAGCAAAATTATCAGTAGTTTATGGAATTCGTTTATTATTTGGACTAATGGTTTTTGTTGGATTATTGACATATTTTTACAGTTTCTTTGTTAAAGAGGTAAAGGTAGGCAATTAAAGATGGATGAAAAAGTTGGAAAGTTATGGGCTAAATATTTAACAAAAAAAACATCTAGTATTTATGAAGAAGAACAGGTGTTCTTTTCTGAAAGAAGTAGAGCTTTAAAAATATTTTATCACCTCTTAGGAGGTGATAAAGCTAAAAGTATAAATATTACTGACAAAAGATTTATAAAAACTTCACGAACTTTTTTTGAAAAGATTTCAGGAACAGGCAAAACTTTTTTTCTTTCTTGGCAGGATGAAAAAGGGATTTATTTGCCTGCTTCATTAGCTTACTTTCCTTCTAAAAAATATAATGAGATGCATTATTACTGGCTTATTGCAATGTTAAGTAAAATCAATATAAACAGTAATAATATAATAGAAGAAAATATGAAAACGATTAGTTTTCTTGTAGAAAAATATTCTGGATTTAGAGAATTTTATGATTATGCACAAGAGTTTATGATTAAAAATTCTTTGGAATTTTTAAACCATCAATATTTAAGCCCCTTATGGATTTATCCTGCCTTATCAAATAGCAATAAGTTACTTGATTTTGATGATGAAGATGAACCATTAAGAGAAAAAGAAAAGCAAGATGAGACTGAAACATTAAAGATGAAAAAAAAAGCTGAGCAAATTAATGATAAAAAAGAAACAGATGGTCTTTTATTATTTTTGCCTGAATCACTTATGAGTCTTTTGGAACAGGTTAATGTTGATAGACAAGAAAATGATACTTTTGATGAAGATGCTCTTTATAATGCAGAAATATTAGATGAAATAACATTAGGACAAAAAGATGCAAATCTTTCTTCAAGACTTAAAATGGATTTAGATATATCAGCAGAAACTCTTGAAGAATATCCTCTTGGAAAAGGGCATTTTATCGATGAATGGGATTATAAAAAAGAGTGTTATTTGAAAAATTATGTCTGTATAAAACCATTTATTTGGATAAATGTAGAACCCATAAAATTACCACAACGACATGTAAAAATGATGAAAAAAATTCAACATGAATTGGATTTGATGGAACTTGACCGAATCAAAAGAGATAATCTTCCTTATGGTGATGAGATTAATATTGATTCATGGATTGATTATAAAAGTCATAAAAACTGTTCAAATCATTCTCAAAGATTTTTTGAGACTTATGAAAGAAAAACAAGAGATATTTCAATATTGATTTTAGCGGATGTATCCCTTTCAACAGAAGCTGGAATAACACAAGAAATCCGTGTCATAGATATGATTAAAGATGCTTTGATGGTATTCTCAGAATCACTTTACAGACTTCAAGATCGCTTTGCTATTTATACTTTTTCATCTATAAAAAACACAAAAGTTAATTTTCATATTATCAAAAATTTTAAAGAGAAATATACTGATTTAGCACGCGGTCGTATAAATGCAATAAAGCCAGGATATTACACTCGTATGGGAGCTGCAATAAGAGAAAGTGTTAAGATTTTGGATAAACAGCAGAGTAAAAATAAACTTTTGCTTATTCTTAGCGATGGAAAGCCAAATGATGTGGACAAATATGATGGGCGTTATGGTATAGAAGATACTAAAAAAGCTATTGAAGAAGTAAAGAAAAAAGGAATTATTCCTTTTTGTATTACTATTGATATGGATGCAAAAGAGTATTTACCTTATCTTTTTGGACATAATGCATATGCTGTCATTCGTGATCCTAAAAAACTTCCCAAGGTACTACCTGAAATATACATGAATTTAACTAAAGGAAATTAATATGTCTAAAACTTATTATTTACAACAATCAAATGAAGTGGAACTTTTTATGGCTGCTGCTTCAATGAATTTACCAATTTTAATAAAAGGACCGACAGGATGTGGTAAAACACGTTTTATTGAGTCTATGGGTGAAGAACTAGGGCTAGATGTTTATACTGTTGTTTGTCACGATGACTTAAGTGCTGCTGATTTGGTTGGGCGTCATCTTATAGATGAAAAAGGTACTTTTTGGCAAGATGGACCACTTACAAAAGCTGTAAGAAATGGAGGTATCTGTTATCTTGATGAGATTATTGAAGCTAGAAAAGATACAACTGTAGTTTTACATTCCCTTGCCGACTATAGACGTATCTTACCCATTGATAGGACTGGAGAAGTTATAGTAGCTCACCCAGATTTTATGTTAGTTGTCTCTTATAATCCTGGTTATCAAAATATTCTAAAGGGAATGAAACCTAGTACTAAACAGCGTTTTATCTCCCTTAGTTTTAATTATCCAATAGCTAATATAGAAAAAGAAATTATTATAAAAGAAAGTAATGTCGATGAAAAGATTGCACAAAAACTTGTAAATATCGCAGGAGAGATTCGTCAACTTAGTGATAGTGATATACAAGAAGCAGTCTCTACAAGATTGCTTATTTATGCAGCAAAACTTATTACAAAAGGATTTGATCCTTATGAAGCTTGTATGCATTCGATTGTAGAATCTCTTAGTGATGAAGATGATGTTTTAGAAGTACTTGAAAAACTGATATCTTTACATTTTAAAAAGAGTTGTGATGTTTCAAAATTGTGTAGTTAAAGAACAATATCCTCCAGGAGATTTTTCTATTTGGATTATTATTTATTTTGGTTTTAATTACTTTTATTAAAGGGCAATTAATAATAAACTATTTTATAGGTTTAAAATATGTTCGATTGAAATTTCGTATTATACCTACACTTTGGCTTAGTGTAATTTTATTATTAATTGTTATATCTTATTATTTACCAATAAATAAAAATTATTGTGGAATTTTAAAATATTATTCAAAATTAATGAGGTAAAAGGATGATAAACTCTGCTCCATTATGAATATTCTTTGCTTCAATTGTTCCATTAAATTGATTTTTTATAATTATTTTTGACATATAAAGCCCAATTCCTGTAGATGCTTTTTCTTTTTTTGTATTAAAGGGTTTAAATATATCTTCGATTGGATCTATTTTTATTCCACCTGCATTATCACGAATGCATAAGATAATATGTTGTTTTGTGTCTTTTAAACTGATTGTAATTGAGGGAACTTTTATTTTATTTAACTTTACGATATCTATACTATTTTGAATAATTGACAAAACAATATGTGCTAAACTATTTGAATTACCAAAGATTTTTATTTTCGAATCAATCTCTTTTTTTAGTTCTACTTGATTCAATTTTAATATAGAATCTACAATCTTCAAAGCTTGTTCGATAGATATAATAGGATTAAAAATTGTATTATCAGTTTTTTTATAAAAATCTTGAAAGTTTGTAATTGTTTTTGACATAAATTGAATAATCTCTTCATTATCAATTGCTTCACGCATAATTTCTTTATCATTTGTCTTTTTTCTGATATACATGCAATTAAAACTTAATTGTGATAGTGGTTGTCTCCATTGGTGAGCAATAATTGCAATCATTTCACCTAAAGCAGCAAATTTCGATTGTTGTTCAAGAATTTTATCATTTAATTTTTCTTTTGAGATATCTTGAATATTGACAACAATTGCAATTTCTTCATTTTCTCCACATGTATCAAAAGAAATTCTTATAGGAAAACTTTCTCCTTTTTTATTTATTGCTTCTACTTCTTGAATTTTTTTTAAATTTTTTAAATTTAAAATATCATATTTATCTGGAACTATTTCTGTGAATTTTGCATTATTTAGCATTTCTTTTTTTGTGTATTTAAATATATCTTCTGCTTCTTTGTTAAATGTTTTAATTTTTAATTCACTATTTAATGTAATAATTGCATTTGTACTTGATTCAATAACTGCATTAGAAAATTCTTTTTCTCTTATTAATTCATTTGTACGTTTATTAATTTTTTTGTTAGCTGGCATAAAAATAAATAGTGCTTCACAAAGTAGTGTAATCAAAGTAAGAATTAAAATATATGTTTCGATTTGTTGTATTTTTTTTGTATTTTCTTGTGCTTCTTTTAAATAAATAATTACAGCTTTTTCTAAATCTATTAATAGTTTTTCTGAATTCTTTAAAACATAATTTTGACTTAGTCCATTTCTATTAGTATAAAATCTTTTTGCATGAAAAAGATATCTTTTAACCTTTTCATCTAAATTTGTTTTTTCACCATAATATATAGAATGTAGTTGTTTTGACATTTTTAAAGATGTAAGTTTTTTGTGTGCTTTTTCCATCTCTTCAATTTTAATTTTTAACTTGTCAATTTTATAATAAATTGCAAAAAAAGCAATTTCTCTTGTAAAAATTTTTTGATTACCACTCATATTTACAAGTTTTGCATCATTAGATTGAATGGCTAAAAGCTTACTTAAATTGAAAAATGCTAGTAAGGATAGAAATGCAATAATAGTTAAAGCTAAAATGTATTTTTTTGTGAAACTTAGACTTTCAAACATAAATATCCTAAATATTTTAAAAATATAATGGTATCATAATTTGCTAAAAATTAATTTATGGATTAAAAATGAAAGAAAGATGTGAAATTAAACTAAAAAAATCTACTATTCTTTTAGCAGAGGATGAAGAAAATTTAAGAAATAGTTTTAAAAAAATTTTATTACTTTATGTTAATGAAGTTTATACTGCTTCAGATGGAGAAGAGGCTTTTGAAATTTATAATAGATGTAAACCAGATATTCTTATAACAGATCTTAAAATGCCAAAATTAAATGGGTTAGACTTAATAAAAATTATTAGGAAAGAAAATGAAAATATCCCTATAATCGTTACAAGTGCATATACTGATCAAAGTTTTTTATTAGAATCTATTAAATTGTCTTTAGTCGAATATGCAATAAAACCTATTCGAGAAATTAACTTATCCCAATTACTTGAATCATGTGCAAATATTTTATTAAAAAATTCAAAGACCATTATAAATCTTGGAAATCAGAATTTTTATGATTATGATAATAAAAATTTTATCTCTAAAGGAAATAATATTCTTCTTACAAATAAAGAAATCTCTTTCTTTGAAATACTTTTAGCACATAAAGGTACATTAGTTACTAAATCTGATATTGAAGATAAACTATATATTTATGAAGAAGCTCCTCCAAGTGCCTTGAAAAACCTTGTTTTTAAACTAAGAAAAAAATTAAAAGTAGATGTTATTAAAAGTGTTTCAAAATTAGGTTATATAATAGAATAAATTTAAACTTATATTTTTTTTATAATTTTTAATTACAGCGACTTAAAAGAAACTCAACTTATTGTAAACTTTCTTTAAGATTAAATATTAATTTTAAAGGTCAAGTTTTATTTAATATGATCTTTCATTGATATTTGTCAATATTATATGTTTCTTGCATTGGTATACTTATATTATGTAAGAAAAAAGGAGAATATAAGATGAGGAAGTCGTGTAATAAATTTTTTTCATTAGTTTTAGGTACTGCACTTGTCACTTCTGTTGCATCAGGAGATACTGGTGAATTATCTAAGGTTATGAAAGAAAGAGGTCTCTCAGAAATTGATGTAGTTAGAGCTGCAAAGACTTACAATCCTACTGGAGTAAAAGACAAATATGTTGTGTTTTCATCAGGTGGGCAATCAGGACAAATGATTGTTTATGGTGTACCTTCAATGAGAATACTTAAATATATTGCTGTATTTACACCTGAACCTTGGCAAGGGTATGGTTTTGATAAAGATTCTCTAAAAGTCTTAAGACAAGGGAATATAAGAGGTAAAGAGATTAATTGGGGTGATACTCATCACCCAGCTTTATCAGAAAAAGATGGAAAGTATGATGGGCGATGGTTAGTTATTAATGATAAAGCTAATCCAAGAATTGCTGTAATTGATTTAGAAGATTTTGAAACTAAACAAATTGTTGTGAATCCAGTATTTAAATCAGAGCATGGTGGATCATTTTTTACTCCAAATTCAGAACATATTTTAGAGGCTGCACAATATGCTGCCCCTTTTGATAATGAATATCATCCTATTGAAGATTATAAAGAAACTTATAGAGGTGGAGTAACTGTTTGGAAATTTGATCCAAAAATAGGAAGAATTAAGCCTAAAGATTCATTTACAATAGAAATGCCTCCATATATGCAAGATTTATCTGATTCTGGGAAAGGAATAAGCGATGGATGGGGATTTACAAATTCATTTAACACTGAAATGTATACAGGTGGAATTGAAGTAGGAATGCCGCCAAATGAAGCTGGTATGTCAAGAAATGATACTGACTTTTTACATGTATATAATTGGAGAAAACTTTATGAATTATCAAAAGATCCTAAAAATGTAAAAATGATAAATAACCATAAAGTGATTTCAATGGATATTGCTGTTAAAAATGATGCTTTATTTTTAATTCCTGAACCTAAGTCTCCCCATGGTGTTGATGTTGATCCTACAGGACAATACTTAGTTGTTTGTGGTAAATTAGATACTCATGCATCTGTTTATGACTTTAAAAAAATAAAAAAGTTAATTGAAAAAAAAGAGTTCGTAGGTAAAGATCCTTATGGTATTCCAATTTTAGATATGAAAAAATCACTGCATGGTCAAGTAGAATTAGGACTTGGGCCATTACATAATCAATATTCACCTAAAGATGGAGAAATTTACACTTCACTATATGTTGATTCTCAAGTGGTTAAATGGAATTTCAAAGATTTAAAAGTTATTGATAAAGTAAATGTGCATTACAATATTGGTCACTTAGCTGGAATGGAAGGTAAAACTGCTGATCCTCAAGGTGATTATATTATTGCATTAAATAAACTTTCAATTGACAGATTTCAAAATGTTGGTCCTCTTCATCCACAAAATCATCAATTAATTGATATCAGTGGTAAAAAGATGGATTTATTAGTAGATATGCCTCTTCCTTTAGGTGAACCTCACCAAGCAGTTGCAATTAGGGCAAGTAAACTTCATCCTCATGTGCGATATGAGATGGGAACAAATACAAAAACAGGAAAACAACATATTGGAAAAACTTTAGCAGGTGAAGAAAGAATTGAGCGAAATGGAAATCATGTAAAAGTTTATGCGACATTGGTTAGATCTCATATTAATCCAGAGAGAATTACTGTTAATAAAGGTGATAAAGTCACAATTTACATGACAAATCTTGAAAGAGCGCAAGATGAAACTCATGGATTCACAGTTGATAATTACAATATTCATGGTTCATTAGAGCCAGGTGAAACTAGTGAGTTAGAATTTGTAGCAGATAAAGAAGGTGTATTCCCATACTATTGTACAGAGTTTTGTTCTGCTTTACATTTAGAAATGATGGGTTATTTATTAGTTAAAGATCCTAATAAAAAATATGAAAGTGCACAAAAGCTCAAAATGAAATCTATGAGTTCTGAAGAATTAAAAGTTGAATATGACAAAACTGTAGCAGTTAATAATGCTACTGATACAGTTATTCAATCAGTAGTTAAATTTTTAAAAGACAATAAATTTCAAGAACACAAAGTTGTCGCTGATTTAGTAACAGATGCCTTTGATCAATATAATCAAATTCCAGAACAAAAGAAAAAAGCAAATGAAGCTCTTAAAAAAGGCGATATAGAAAAAGCTATTTTATATGAAAATATGATTTGGCAATTAATGGTTAAAACAGCAGATGTAGGAATAAGGGCAAAAGATGCATTAGTTAGAAAGATTGCTACAAAACAAAGCTCTGCTGCTATAAGAGGAGAGAATACTTTTGCAGAAGGTGGATGTAATGGGTGTCATGTAATAGGAAAAGTTTCATCAGGTCCTGATTTAACTGGTGTTTTATCAAGACATGAAAATGGTGTAGATTGGGTTAGTAAATTTATTCTATCACCTGAATCAAAATATAAAGAACCATATGTTAAAGCAATGATTGATTATTTCAATTTAAAGATGCCTAATCAACATATGAATAAAGAAGAAGTAAAAGATATTATTGAATATCTTAAATGGGTTGATGAAAATGCAAATCTTTTCTAAAATCTAAATATAAAAGAGGAAGTTCAATCTTCCTCTTTATTACTATAATTTTTACAGTATAAATTGTTTCTTTTGTACTGTAAAAATTAAATTTAAGGATGAAAATGTATTCAAGTTTTTTTAAATCAAAAATTTATGCAAGTATAGCATTAGTTATTATGACATTAGCATTTACCTTTCCAATGATTACTTTTCATGGGACATTAAATAAAATTTATAATAACAAAGTTGGGGAAATTTCTACCCTTGCAATAAATGTTTGGAATTTTTATAATAAAGGAAGATATAAAAGTACAACAACTCCTGAAGAAGCTTACAATGATTTAAAGATGATGATTAAAACTTCATCAGAAATAGGAGTTGCATCTTTTCCTATTTGGTCTTGTTCTCTTGAAGCACCAAATTACCCTAAAAAAGCTTTTCCAGAAGGTATACCTGTCTATTTTCATTTTGATGGATTTTCTGGAGAAGTGCATGAAATGAATACAATAAACCATTATGTAGGCATGGATCCTATGTGGAGAGGTGGAAGAATTGAAAGAGAAATTGGACTATATGCTCTTTTAGGGCTTTCTTTATTTATGATATATTTTATTTTATATAATAAAAAAGTATTAACATACATAATGTATATATCAACTGCCTTACCTTTAATCTTTGTTGCAGAATATTCATATTGGTTATATTGGTTTGGACATAATTTACATGATTGGGGAGCTTTTAAAATCAAACCTTTTATGCCAACCGTATTTGGTGATGGGAAAATCGCCCAATTTACAACGCATTCTTATCCAACGATTGGATTTTATGCTTTGTTGCTAATAGGTTTATTTAGTTTATTAGCTGTACTTTCTAGAAATAGAGCTATAAAAGAAATGGAAGATAAGGTTTAAAAATGTTACGAATTATATTTGTATTATGTTTTATATTTTCTAATTTTTTGTTAGCAAATTTATTACAAGAGACTATTGATAATGCCCCTGTAGGTTCTATTTTAAAATTACCAAAAGGTATATATAGAGGTTCTATTATAATAAATAAGCCTTTAACTATTATAGGAAAAGAAGATGATGTAATTATCGATGGAGGTGGGGAAGGTACTGTTATTCAAATTAAAAGTCCTTTTGTAACTTTGAAAAATCTTACTATTCAAGGAAGTGGAGATAGACATGAAGGTCTTGATGCAGGAATAAAAATATCAAATTCAAGACAGTCTGAAATATCAAATTGCATTATAAGAGATTCTTTATTTGGTATTGATGTTTCAATGACAAATAATTCAATAATATCAAATAACTATATTACATCAAAAGATTTAGATTTAGGTTTAAGAGGAGATGGTCTTAGACTTTGGTATTCCAATGATAATATCATCACAAAAAATAAAATTGTTAAATCAAGAGATGTGGTCGTTTGGTATTCACATGGGAATGAAATATCAAATAATTTTGGAGAGTATAATAGATACTCTTTACATTTTATGTATGCTGGGAAAAACTTTGTAAAAGATAATATTTATCAGTTTAATTCTGTAGGTATATTTTTTATGTATAGCCAAGATACTATAGCAACAGGCAATATTATAAAGAGTTCATTAGGTAGTACAGGTATGGGTATTGGGCTTAAAGATGTTTCAAATTTTATAATAAAAAACAATACTGTTTTATATTGTGCTCAAGGTATATATATAGATAGATCGCCTTTTGAACCAGATACAAATAACTGGATTGAAAATAATAAAATTTTATACAATTCAGAAGCTATTCATTTCCATTCAATTAGTGAAAATAATATCATAAAAGGGAATGCAATCCAAGGAAATATCGAGGATATAATAAATGATAGTAGAGGTTCAAAAACGGATAAAAATGTGATTGTAGGGAATTATTGGGATAACTATGAAGGTTTTGATATAAATAAAGACAATATAGGAGATTCTCCCCATAAAGTTTTTCAATATGCAGATCAACTTTGGTCTTATAATCCAGATGTTAAGTTCTTTTATGGTTCTCCTGTAATTTCTTTATTGAACTTTCTAGCAAAGTTAGCTCCTTTTAGTGAACCCATATTCTTATTGCAAGATAAAGAACCTAAGTTGAAATTTTGAGGATTCAATAATGAAAAATATAGAAAAAGATAGAAGAAATTTTATTAAGTTTTCAACACTTGGAATACTGGGTTTAACTTTTGGTGCTGGAGTAGTGATTAGTCCACATTTATTGCAAGCTGAGATGAGATTAAGACCTCCTGGTGCAGTTACAGAAAAAGAGTTTTTGGCTTTATGTATTAAATGTGGTCAATGTTTGCAAGTTTGTCCATATCACTCTATTAAACTTTCTGATTTAATAAAAGGACATGGAATTGGAACTCCCTATATTGATCCAAGAGAAAGAGGTTGTTATGCATGTAGCGCTGTTCCCTGTGTCCTTGCCTGTCCCAGTGGAGCATTAAATCATAAGGTTGAAAAAGCAGAAGATGCGGAAATGGGAATAGCTGTTTTAGAGTTTCCTAATAAATGCTTAGCATTGAGTAATACTCCCGTACCAAGTGGATTTAGTAAGAGAATCCATGATTTTACTAATAATCAAAATAATATAACTAAACTTGAAAAAGATATGTTAATAAAATTAGATAAGTTCGAAGGTAAGCAGTGCACAATATGTGCTGATATGTGTCCTATTCCTAATCCATTGGGTGCAATTTCAATGATAAGTAGTGATAATGGAAAAAAACCTGAAGTTTATGAAGGCTGCATTGGGTGTGGAGTATGTGAAGAATTATGCCCTGCAAATGAACCTGCAATTGTAGTAAAACCAAGATTGTCTTATGAAGATTATTATATTAAAGGAATTAAATCATGATAAAAAAAATATTGCTGGTTACAGCTCTTTCTTTTCTGTTTTTAGGTTGTTTTGATAAAGAAGAAGAAAAAGTTACTAAAAATGAAAAGGTAGAGGCACAAGCTCCTTTAAAAATAGAAATAGAAGAAAACAAAAATATAAAAGAAATAAAAGTTGTACAAAAAGAAAAAACAGGAATGGAAGACAAATCATATTATATGGATTATGATGTAAAAAGTGAATATGATCAAAATTCTCAACCTGCTAATAAAGATGCTTCTATTAGAGTAAAACCTAGAAGTATTGTTGATGCAAATATGCATATTAAAACTCCATATGATGAAATTAGAATATCAATGCTTGTAAAAAAGCTTAGTAAAGATTTTATTGTTAAGTGTTCCGCTTGTCATAATGATTATGCTAATGGAATAATTGGACCATCATTATTAAATAAAGATTATGATTCTATTTTTAATAGTATTATGAAGTTCAAAAAGAATAAAAATGCAAATGTTCTTATGGCAGAACTTGTAAGTCAAATGGATGAAGATGAGATAAAAAAAATCTCAAAAGAAATTTACAGATTTAATAAAGAGGTTAAGGAATTAAAATGAAAAATATAATTGCAATAATTTCAACGCTTATAATTATTGGTTTGATGATATTTTCATATAAAAATGGAACAGCATTCCAAGGTGGAGAAGCAGGACATATTATTGAAGATATACAAACATTTCAACAAAAGATAAAAATTACTCCACTAAAAGAAAAAGATATTGAACAAGAAAAATTAAAAGCTTTAAAAGAAAAAGCTGGAAACAGTCTTAAGTTTGAAGTTAGTAATAATTATAAAAGTAAATGTTCTTCTTGCCATGGAATTGATGGCTCAGGAATGCAAAATGGTAAAAAACTCATGGGAGCTAATTTAATTGGACAAACAGAAGAAGAGTTATTTCAAAAATTAATTGATTTTAAAACGGGAAGAAAAGATAACCTTGTGATGAAAGGTTTATTAATAAATCTTTCTAAAGAGAATTTAAAAACTTTCGCAAAAGAAATTTCTCAGTTTAAAGCAAAAGAAGAAGCTTTAAGTAAATAATATATTCTTATAGGAAAAAAAATGGATAAATGGAATAATAAAGAGACAATAAATAATTCAACTTTTTTTTCAACTTTTTTTAATAAGACAAAAGAGGGGAAAAGATATTTTTCTTATAGAATGAAAAGATGGATAGTAGTAATTGCTATACACCTACTTTTTTTCTTATCATTTGCAATTGATATACAAACATTAGAAGGAACATTAAATGGTTCAAGGTTTTTAGGATTTCATTTAATAGATCCTTTTACTACAATTCAAATGTATCTAGCAACTTATCATTTACCAATAAATATAATTATTGGAACTACCACAATATTAGTATTTTATATATTTGTTGGAGGACGAACATACTGTTCTTGGGTATGTCCATATGGACTTTTAAGCGAGATAGGTGAAAAACTACATAATTATTTAGTAAATAAGAAGTTAATAAAAAGAAGAAGTTTTAATCATAAAATAAGACATGTATTTTGGATTATGTTTATGGTTATGGCTTTTTCAAGTGGATATTTAGTTTTTGAAACTTTTAATGTAGTGGGAATATTAAGTAGGTTTATTACTTATGGATGGAGCTTAGCAATCTCGTGGGTTCTTGTAGTGTTTTTGATTGAAGTTTTTTATTCTCGGCGTGCTTGGTGTACTTATATTTGTCCCATAGGAACAACATATGGGTATATTGGAAAAGTAAGTGTTCTTAGAATTCAATGGAATGATAATTGTGACCATTGTATGGTCTGTCATGATGTTTGCTTTGAAAATCAAGTTTTAGATTTAACAAAAGCCAAATATGACAAAGAAAGAAAAGAAAAAGGCATAAAAACTCAATATGTCACAGGAGCTGACTGTACTCTTTGTGGACGTTGTATTGATGTCTGTCACTCTGATGCATTAAAATTTGATTTTAGATTGAAAGGTTTAATATAAAATGATTAAAATAACAAATTTAACTAAAAAATTTGGTTCACAATTATCCTTAGATAATGTGAATATAGAGTTCAATAAAAAAGATCATATTGCACTAATGGGACCAAATGGAGCAGGAAAAACAACTCTTATACGTTCTATTATGGGATATTATCATCCAAGTTCAGGAGAGGTATTAATTAATGGAAAAAATCCAGTTAAAAATAGAACAGAAATTTTAGATGTAATTTCTTTTGTTCCTCAATTGCCACCTCCAATTAAATTAAATCTTGATGAACTAATTAAATATATACAAATTAGTTCTAATGTAGATAAAGAGTTGATTTTGTATTATGCAAATGAGATGAAACTAGATATAAAAAGCAATTTAAATAAATCATTTTTTAAGTTAAGTGGCGGAATGAAACAGAAAATGCTAATAGCAATTAGTTTAGCAAGAGAAAGTGATATCATAATTTATGATGAACCAACTGCTAACCTTGATCCAAAGGCAAGAGATGATTTTTACAGATTGTTAAAAGATAATGAAAAAGATAAGATTTCTCTTTTTGTAACCCATAGGTTAGAAGAGGTAAAAGAGATTGTAAATAGGCAGATTTATATGGATTTAGGGAAAATTACTTCCGATGATAAGATAAAGGAATTGTTATGAAAAAAAGTATTTTTAATTTTATTGCATTGATTACTCTAGTGATGGTATTTATTGCTTGTGAAAAAAGAGTTTCTGAAGAAGCACATGATATTCATTGGGATAGGGATGTATGTGATAGATGTAAGATGGTAATAAGTGGAAGAAAACATGCGGTGCAAGTTATAAATCCTGAAAGTGGGGATATGTATAAATTTGATGATATAGGTTGTGCTATTTTATGGTTCAAAGAAAATAATATTACATGGAAAGATAGTGCAAAAATTTGGACAATTGATGTTAATACTGGTAAATGGATAAATGCAAAAAAATCATATTATGATACTGTTCATAAAACACCAATGGGGTATGGTTTTTCTGCTAATGATAAAAAAGAATCAATTACTGATGAAAATTCAGAAAAAATTGATTTTGATGAAATGTCTAAAAGAGTTATAGAAAGAGGTAGATAATGAAAAATTTAGCTTTAATAGCTTATCTTGATTTAAAAGAATCTCTTAGAGCAAAGTGGTTTATTGTTTATACTTTGGTTTTTGGGGGAATGATAGCATTATTTTTTATTGCAGGAGTAACTCAATCACAAGTTATGGGGTTCAGCGGTTTAAGTAGACTTCTTCTTATGTATATACAAATAACAATTGTAATATTGCCTATTTTCATTCTTATTACTACTGTTCGCTCAATTTCAGGAGATAGAGATACTCATATTTTGGAATATATGCTTTCTTTCCCTATCTCTTTAAAACAGTATTATTGGGGGAAAATTATTGGAAGATTTGTAACTGTATTCTTGCCTGTTTTTTTTGCTATGATAATTGCAATTGTTTATGGGATGAGTATTGGAGCTTCTATTCCTTGGGATATTTTTTTCTTATACACAGGATTACTTTTCTCCCTTTCTTCAGCATTTCTTGGAATTGCTTTTTTTATCTCTTCTTTTGTTAAAACAAGTGAAGTTGCATTAGGAATTTCATTTTTTGTTTGGATATTCTTATTAGCTTTTATTGATATAGCACTTATATCATTGATGATGCAAAATAGGTTTGAAGAAGGTTTTATAATTACAATCGCGCTTTTAAATCCTATGGAAATCTTTAGAGTGGCTGCTATCTCTTTATTTGATCCAGAACTTACAGTCATGGGTCCTGTCGCATATTATATTTTGGATACATTTGCACAAAATATATTTGTTTTATTTTCTATATTATACCCTTTATTTTTGGGTTTAGTATTTGCTTTTTTAGGTTTTGTAATTTTTACAAAAAAAGATTTAGTTTAAAGGAATTTTTATGTTTAGTAAATTGTTATTTGTTTGTTTATTTAATTGTCTGATTATGACATATACACTTAATGCAAGTGAAAATACTATGAATTTTAATAAAGAGACAAAAGGATTAGTAAGAAAAATATTGGTTTACAAAAATCCAAGTTGGGTTAGTAAAATTATAACAAATGAGTCGAAAGAATTTTATTTTGTAAGTCCAAAGTCAATGTTTGACTTTTATTTTGATTCTGAAAAATGGTCAGCTGCTAATATAAAAGATAAAAATCAAATAAAAGAGCTTGTTGTTACAAATTATGCTAATCTTAGACCTATAGATGCAAAAAAAGCATATTATGTTTATGGTGCTAATAAAATATCTTCTGCGGGAGATGATTTACCTGCTTTTGAACTTTATTCCCAAGCCAAAAAATTTGCAAAAGAAAATAATGGGAAAAGAATTTTAAAATTTAATGAAATAACAAAAGGATTAATTGAATTGCTTAATGGTGATATATAAATTCATAAATAAAAGCTACAAAGTAACTTAAAACTATGTAGCTTACTCCCTTAAATAAATTTGTATCTTTTATTCCTTCTCCTAACAAAAATAATTAAATTAACTTGATTGTAATCAACAAAAGAAATAAAAAAAGAAGATAGAATTATTAAATGATTTATCTAATTTTTAAACTAATTCACATCTTTTCTGTACTTATATACGCAGGATTTTTATTTACTGATAATTTGATTTTAATGAGAATGCAAAAAGTCTTGTCAAAAGATAAGTATGATGAAGTTAGAGGGTATTTTAAAGGTTTCACAAAAACACTTGTTCCTAAAGCACTTGTTGTTGCAGTTATTAGTGGGATATATTTATTATCTATGAATTTTGGTGTAATTGGAAAATCTGGACTCTCAAACTTTCAAATTCTACTTTCAATAAAATCTATTTTAGGTATTTGGCTTGGGTTAAGAGGAATTTTCCAAGTTTTTTTTGGTATTCAGCCTTTTGTTTTTAAAGGTCATACTTTACCCTTTGTTTTGGTAATAATAATAGTTTTATTATCTCAAATAATGTGGTATGTATAAAAAATACAAAGAAAAGTTTATGAGTTATTTATATTATTTTTATAAAAATGAATCAAGAAATGACAAATGATAAATTTGTTCAAGAAATTGAAGTATTAAAATCTTTTTTTATCCAATACTGTAAAGATAATCACCAAAACAAAACTTCAAAAAAATTTATGCTTACGTATAATAGTATAAATTATACTTTTTATTTACCTCTTTGTGGAGAGTGTAATACTCTTATTTCCTACTCTTTTGATAGATTAAGTGAATGTCCTCACATAATTAAGCCAAGATGTAGAACGTGTCCAAATTCTTGTTATAAAAAAGAAGAATGGAAAAAATTAGCAAAAGTTATGAAATATAGTGCAATAAAACTTGGACTAAGTAAAATAAAAAACTTATTTCGCTTTAAAAAATAGAATAAAGGAACAAAATGCTTAATATTAGATCTCTTTACTTTAGAATGAGTATAGTGCATTATCTAGGAATGATTATATTACCCTTAAATGCTTTTTTATATACTACTAATAACATTTCCCAAACAATACAAATAATTATTGCAATTGCTTTAATTTTCCATGAATTAGATGAAAATAGGAATGGAAAGCAGTTATCAAAAAAGTTAGCAAATTTTTTAAAAAATATGGATGATAAAGATAGTTCTTTTGATATAAATACAAAAATGGCAAGTGAATATTCGCAGATTAAGAATATAGTAAAAATAAGAGAAGAAAAACAAAAAAATAAAGAGAAAGAAGAAGAACAATTTATTCAAGAATCAAAAATAATACTTGAAAAAGTAAAAAATGGAATATATAATCAAATTATTGAATATAAAATTTCAAATAAATCTCTTGAAGAATTTAAAAAAGTTGTAAATGATTTGATTATCACAACACAAAATCATTTTACTAAAATTAATTATACATTAAATGAATATACAAATTACAATTACAAAAAAGATTTATTTTTAGATGAACTAGATAAAAGTGGGGATTTTAATCATTTAGTAATATCTATAAATGGACTTAAAAGTGCAATTATTAAAATGTTATTTGAAAATAAAAAGAATAGCCTTAACTTACAAAGTTCTTCAAAGATATTAGATCAGAATGTTTATAAACTTAATGAATCTTCTAAAGAAGCCTCTCTTAGTCTTGATAAAACTACAGAGATTTTAGAAGATATAACTTTTAGTGTATCTCAAACTTCTGAAAAGACAGTAGAAATGTCAGAATTAGCAAATCTTGTAGTAAGTTCAGCCCACGAAGGACAAAGTCTAGCAGATAAAACAACATCATCAATGGATATTATAAATGAAAAAGTTAAATTAATAAATGATTCTATTACAATTATTGATGATATAGCTTTTCAAACAAATATTTTATCTTTAAATGCAGCGGTAGAAGCAGCAACTGCAGGTGAAGCAGGGAAAGGATTTGCTGTAGTAGCTCAAGAAGTAAGAAATCTTGCAAATAGGAGTACGGATGCTGCAAAAGAGATAAAAGACTTGGTTGAAGAAGCTTCTTTAAAAGCTGATGATGGGAAAATAATAGTTAATAGTATGATTAAGGGATATAAAAATCTTAATGAAAATATTGATAAAACAATTGAGTTAATAAAAGAAGTTGAAATAACATCAAAAGAACAGAATAATGGGGTAGGACAAGTAAATGATATTATTGATATTTTGAAAATTCAACTAAAAACTAATTATGATGTATCTCAAGAATTAAGGGTTATTACTGATGATACTTCTATCATTGCTGATACAATTTTAAAAGAAGTAAATAAAAAAGAATTTAATGAGTAAATATGAAAGATAATATAAACTATTTACAAATATTAAATTACTATAACTTTACTTCATCTGATGCAAATAATTTAAAAAGCATATATGACATTGCATTTATGTATAAAGAAGATTTTATAAAAGAATTTTATGAATTTTTATTTAATTTTAAATACACAAAAAAGTTTATAAAAAATGATGAGATTTTTTTAAGACATAAAGTTGAAATCATAAAATGGTATACAAATCTTTTTAATGGTAATTATAAGGATGAATATTTTATGAAACTTCAAATTATAAGTAAAGTACATGTTGAAATAGGCTTACCACATCATTATGTAAACATTGCATTTAGTTTTGTACGAAATTTCTTAAATAAGATGATTATAAAAGAAAATAAATTAGAGAAAATAGATTCAGTGAATAAGCTTATTGATATAAACCTTGATATTCTTACAATTGCTTATTCTCAGCAAAAAGAGATGAAGTTAATAGATGATATTATCTTTATTAAAAATGCTGTATATAATGATTATATTATTCCATATTTCCAACCAATAATTGATGCAAAGACATTAAAAATAGTAAAATACGAATCTTTAATGAGAGTAACAAATGAAAAGAAAACAGATATTTTTTCAATTGCTAAATTTTTAAACTTATCAAAAGAGATAAAGGTTTATGATTCTTTATCCAAACTAATGATTCAAAAAGTATTTAATATTGTAAAAATAGAAGACATAAAAGTTAGTATAAATTTAAGTTTTTTAGATATTCAAAATGAAGATTTTATTAAGTATATTATGGAGGAATTAAATAGTTTAAAAAGTCCTTCTTATATTACTTTTGAGATTTTAGAAAGTGATTTTATTGAGGATTTTACTATTGTGACAAATTTTACAAATAGTTTAAAGAAACTAGGTTGCAAAGTTGCTCTAGATGATTTTGGAAGTGGTTATTCAAATCTAGAAAATATACTTATGTTAAAACCCGATTATATCAAAATTGATGGTTCTTTAATTAAAAATATTAATATATCGAAAGAATCCGAAATTATTGTGCAAAGTGTAATTGATATAGCAAAAAAACTTGGTGCAAAAACAGTAGCAGAGTTTGTTCATAATAAGGAAGTTCTAGATAAAGTAATTCTCTTAGAAGTTGATTATATTCAAGGATTTTATTTGGGTGAGCCAGAACCCTTAGAAAATATTTTAACAGAAAGAAACTTATCTTCAAAATAGAGACCGTTCAGAGTTTTGTGTCAGTAGCTGATAGTCATTAAAATTATATCATAGTTTAACAATTTAGTTTGAAACTTAGAGAAAGTTCCAAAACCTACAGGTTGTTGAACTTGTTTTTATAACTTATCTTTTTAATAATTTTTACCCACATTTCATCTCTTAATATATTCAGCATTTTCAGTTTAGTACGATGTTCGAGAGAGAACGCAGTTCTTGTAGCTCCTATTTTGAGTTGTTTTGGTTATTCAATAAATCAGTTCAATATAGATTTACGTATATTTTCTACAATCAAAAATATTTAAAGAAGTGTTGTTCTATTTTCAATATTAAATCTTAGTATATAAGTTAATTATGTGAAGATATATATTATCTAGTAGCGATAATATATGGTTTTTTTAATTCCCCTAGTGAATTTAAATTACCAAATTAACATATCAATATGTCTTGATATATTAATATAATTATGATATACTTCTAAAAAAGGACATAACTTGGATATTTTTTTAAAATCTGTTGCTGCACTTAATGATGAAACTAGAGTTACGTTACTTAAATTTATTGATATTCATGGTTCTTGTTGTGTGTGTGATTTAGAAAACTCATTTGAAATGATTCAATCTAGATTATCTAGGCATCTTAAGATATTAAAAGAAGCAGGATTTTTAAAAGTGGAGAGAAGAGGAAGATGGGCTTATTATACAGTTCGAAGTCCTTTAGATGAATTTAGAAACTCATGTATAAAAGAGATAACATATTTAGAGTTTGAATTACCAGAATTAATTAGAGCATGTAATACTGACTAATTTTTTTTAATCTCAAATATATCAATATATGTTGATATGTTTATATAATAGGAGAAAATATGGTTTTAGCAAGTGCAATTTTTATTATTACACTTATTTTGGTAATTTGGCAACCTCGTGGACTACAAATAGGAACAACAGCGGTAATTGGAGCAATAGTTGCTTTAGTTTTACAAGTGGTTAGTTTAGATGATGTTTTAATAGTGACAGGAATTGTTTGGGATGCAACTTTAGCTTTTATTGGAATTATTATTTTATCTATGGTTTTAGATGAAATAGGATTTTTTGAGTGGTGTGCAATCAAAATGGCAAAACTTTCAAAGGGAAATGGACATTTGATGTTTGTTTATGCCTTAGTTCTTGGTTCTTTTGTATCAGCATTATTTGCAAATGATGGAGCCGCACTTATTTTAACTCCTATTTTATTAGCAAAAATGAGAATTTTAAAGTTAAATGCTAAGACAATTTTAGCTTTTTTATTAGCTGGTGGATTTATAAGTGATAGTGCTTCTTTACCTTTTGTATTTTCAAATCTTACAAATATAGTAACAGCAAACTATTTTAATATAGGTTTTATGCAATACCTATCAAATATGCTTATTCCATATCTTATGAGTACTTTTGTTTCAATTATTGTTTTATGGTTAGTCTTACGAAATGATATTCCAAAAATAATAGATACTAGCTTACTTAAAAATCCAGATGATGTTTTAAAAAATAAGATGTTATTTAAATTTTCTTGGTTTTTCTTAGCTTTACTTTTAGTTGGATACTTTATAGGGGATAGATATGATTTACCAATCTCACTTTTTGCCTTAGGTGGAGCATTGATATTTTTAGCAATTGCAAGTTATACAAAATCAGCAAAGGCTTGGATTACAATAAAAACTGCACCTTGGCAGGTTGTCTGGTTTAGTATTGGACTATATATAGTTGTTTATGGTTTAAAAAATGCAGGACTTACTGATTATTTGACTGTTATTTTAAAAGATTTAAGCACTCATAGTGATTTTGTAGCAGTGATGGGAACAGGATTTATTAGTGCCTTTTTAAGTGCTATTATGAATAATATGCCTACAGTTATGATAATGGATATTGCACTACATGATGTAGGAAATCAAACTTTAGCTTATGCGAATATTATTGGGTGTAATCTTGGACCTAAAATGACTCCATTTGGTAGCCTTGCTACGCTATTATGGCTTCATGTATTATCTCAGAAAGGAGTGAAAATTGGATTTTGGCAATATAGTAAATTTGGTTTAATAGTAACACCTCCAGTGTTATTTATAGTGTTATTAACATTAATTTAATAAAAAGGAAAAAAAATGGCAATAAAAGTTTTATTTGTATGTATACATAATAGTGCAAGAAGTCAAATGGCAGAAGCTTTTTTACTAAAATTTGGTGGAGAAGAGTTTGAAGCTCATAGTGCGGGAATTGAACCTGGTAAATTAAATCCATATGTTGTAAAAGTATTAAATGAAGATGAAGGGATTGATATATCAAATAATAAAACAAAATCAGCAATTGATTTTGTAAAACAAGGAAAACTTTTTCAGTATATTATAACAGTTTGCGATGAATCATCATATCAAAGATGCCCAATATTTCCAGGAGTAAGAGAGCGTATTATGATGAATTTTGATGATCCAAGTACTTTTGAGGGTACAGAAGAAGAAATCTTAGACAAAGTTAGAATTGTAAAAGAGAAAATAAAAAAAGAAGTATTACGTTTTATTGAACTTATTAAGAACAAAGAATTAAAGCTAAATTTCCCATCTGATTGGAAACTTGGATAGTCTTAAAATTAATATGAAGGAAAAAAATATGAAAAAAGTTTTGATTTTGTGTACAGGAAATTCTTGTAGAAGTATTATTGCAGAGGCTTTAATCAATGTAAAGTTAGAAGGAATTAGTGCAGATTCAAGTGGTGTAAAAGCTAGTGGAAAAGTCAATGCAAATGCAAAAAAACTATTAGAAGAAAAAGGAATATGGAAAGATGAATATCATTCTAAAACTTTAGATACAGTTATTGACAATGAATATGATTTGATAGTTACTGTTTGTGATCATGCAAATGAAACTTGTCCTATGTTTCCAAAACCTATTAAAAAAATACATGTGGGTTTTGAAGATCCAGATGGAAAAGGTTTTGAAGCTTTTGAAGAAGCATATAAAGAGATAGAAGAAGTATTACTTCCCAAAGTTGTTGAAGCTTTAAAATAATTTTATAAGAGGGTTTACCTCTTATAAATTTTCATTATATATGTTTTAAAATGTAAGATATTTATAATAAAAATTAAAAGGAAATAGTATGAAAACTTTAAAAATATATGACCCTGCTATGTGTTGTCCAACAGGAGTTTGTGGAACAAGTGTAGATACAAAATTAGTACAATTATCAAATTTCTTAAACTCTTTAGATAAAAATATATTTGAGGTAAAAAGATTTGGTTTAAGTACTGAACCTCAAGAGTATGTAATAAATAATGAAGTTTCAAAACTTTTAAATGAAGAGGGAGTTGAGTGTTTACCTTTGATTTTTTTAGATGATGAGTTGCTATTTAAAGGTGATTATCCAAATGTTCCAACTTTGAGTTCCAAAATGGGTTTAGGCTCTTTTGTAGCAAAGTTTTAATATGAAAGATTTAATAAAAAAAATACCGCAATTTCTTTTTTTCACAGGGAAAGGAGGAGTTGGAAAAACTTCTATGTCGTGCGCTATATCTCTTGCTCTTGCAAAAGATGGTAAAAAAGTATTGCTTATCTCCACAGACCCTGCTTCAAATTTAGATGAAGTATTAGAGACAAAACTCAACTCAACTCCAACAAAAGTAAATGGTGTAAAAAACCTTAAAGCTATGAACATAAATCCTGTAGTGGCAGCCTATGAATACAAAGAAAAGATGGTAGCACCTTTTAGAGGAATATTACCTCAAGTTGCTATAGAGCAAATGGAAGAGCAATTAAGTGGTGCTTGTACTGTTGAAATTGCAGGATTTAATGAGTTTTCAAAATATGTTGGTAATGCTGATATTTCAAAAGATTATGATCATATTATACTTGATACAGCACCTACTGGACATACTTTAAGACTTTTAAAGCTTCCAAGTGCTTGGAATTCATTTATAGAAGATAACACTACAGGAAGTTCTTGTTTAGGTGCAGTTTCAGGACTTAGTGAAAACAAAAAATTATATGAAAATGTAGTTGAAAACCTTAAAAACAAAGATAAAACTCTTCTAATATTAGTTTCAAGAGCTGAAGAGTTATCTTTAATTGAAGCATCAAAAGCATCAGTTGAACTTGCAAATCAAGGAATAATTAATCAACATCTAATTATAAATGGAGTTTTTAAAGCAAATGATAACGACAGTATTGCTAAAAGTTTTGAAAAAAAATCTACTGAGGCTTTAAATAATTTAGATAAAACACTAAATGCCTTAGATAAAACTACTATTGGTTTCTATCCAAATGGAGCAGTTGGAATTGAAGCTTTAGAAAATATAATAGAGAATAAGACTCCAAAAGAAGCCAACGATGCTAAAAAAAAGTTAGAAAGCTCATTGCAAGATATTTTAGGAGATACTTGTTCTTGGGATAGTTTAATAAATGATTTTGAAAAAGATGGTAATGGTCTTATTATGGCTATGGGAAAAGGTGGAGTTGGAAAAACTACTATTGCTTCTAATATTGCGTTATGTTTAGCAAAAAGAGGTCATAAAGTAGTTTTATCTACAACTGATCCAGCTTCACATTTAGAATATGTTTCAAAAACAAATGAAAATCTTAGAATTGAAAAAATTGACCCAAAAATAGAAACACAAAAACATGTAGATGAAGTAATAGCACAAAATGAAGGAAAAATATCTGAGGGAGATATGGCTCTGCTAAAAGAAGAATTAAGTACTCCTTGTATTGAAGAAATAGCTGTATTTAAAGCCTTTGCTAAAACAGTTGCAAAAGCTAAGAAAAGTTTTGTTGTACTTGATACTGCTCCAACAGGACATACTTTACTTTTACTTGATGCTTCTGAAGCTTATCATAAAGAGGTCCTTAAAAACCAAGATGATGCTTTAGAAGAAGAATTAAAACAATTACTTCCTAAAATAAAAGATAAGAAACATACAAAGATTTTACTTGTAACTTTAGCTGAAGCAACACCAACCCATGAAGCAAAAGATTTACAACAAGATTTAAAAAGAGTAGGAATAAAACCTTATGCGTGGGTTATAAATCGAACTTTTGCTTTAACAAATACAAATAATAACTTGCTTTGTCAAAAAGCATTAAATGAACTGAAATATATAAATGAAATAAAACAATGTCTAAGTTTAAAGACTTTGATAGAGCCTTGGAAAGATACTCCTTAGGCTTTATTGCATATCATATTTTTTAATCTTAGTCTTTAACGTATTTCTACTAATTCCTAAAATATTAGCTATCTTAGAAATATTATTGCATTGGAATAATAGGGTTTTTAACATATGTTTTTCAAAGTCTTGAAAGATCAAATTTGAATTTTCTAAACCATAAATATCAAGTAATTCCTCTGTTATTTTATTAAAAACTTCTAATTTATTCTCATCCTTTGAAGTTATATTATTTTTAATATCTTCAATGGAAATTATTTCATTTCTTGAGTTTAAAATGCTTTTATAAATGATATTTTTTAATTCTCTCACATTTCCTTTTAATTCACACTCTTTCAAAAATAAGATTGCATTTTCATCTATATTTTTAGGTTTTATTTCTAGATTTTCGCAAAAGAGTTTTATAAAATGCAAAAACCTCTTATATTTGGAACACAACTTTAAGTTTTAGTTAAAAGTTCCAAATATAACAGGTTGTTGAACTTGTTATTTTAACTTAGAGACTTTTATATTCTAAGTATGCATTAATGTTACCTTTCCAAAATATAATGGAGCTTTATTTAAGATTATTTTACCTTTGAACTAAATTTATAAATAAACTGGCTACTTAGCCAGTTTAAATTGAGTTTTTAGCTTTTAAAGGTTGCTTTAGCGTATACTAAAAGTATACTTTTAGTTTCTAAATCAGATTATCTTTTAGAATTTTTACAATTTCTTCAGGCTCATATCTTTTTGTATAGTCTTCATCAACAAAAGAAAATATAACTTCACCTTTTTTATTTATTACATATGTTGCTGGCATTGGTAGTTCATAAGTTATATCATTATTTGAATTTGGTATATCAATTTTAAAACTTTCGTAAATAGATTTTAACTCTTCTGCTAATGAAAATACTAAGCCTAAATCTTTTGCAACCTTATTACCTATATCACTTAAAACTTCAAATTCTAATTCATTTTTTTCTTTAGTACTTAAAGAGTTATCAGGAGTTTGTGGAGATATTGCGATCAAAGAAGCCTTGTATTTTTTAAACTTTTCTAAATATCCTTGTAATGACTTTAATTCTAAATTACAATAAGGGCACCATGAACCTCTATAAAAATTTATAATCATAAAATCATTATCTACAAAATAATCATACAGTTTTACATTCTTACCATCAATATTAGTAAATTCTTCATTTTCAAATCTATCTCCAACTTTTAAAGCATTTTTACTTAATTTCTCACTTTCAAGTTTTTTTGTTGCTTCTAACATAACTCTTTGAATATCTGATGGAACTTTATTTTTAAATCCTTCTTGATACTCTTTAATTGCTTCACCTAATCTTGACATAATATTTCCTTTTAAAACTAATTATAGAATAATCATTCTATAATATATAAAAAAAATTATCTTATCATTGATAAGAAATTTTTTATTATTGCATCACCATTCTCTTTAGAATGATTATACTTACCATAAACATTAAAACCATGTATAAATGTAATCATAGTCAATGACATTGCTTTTGCATCACCACTAAATTCATTCATCTCTTTTGCTTGAAGAAGATTTATCTCAAATTGATTCCGTATACTTTCAAAGTAGTTTTTTGGAATATTATATGTTTCTTCAGTCATAAAGTCTTTTTCTCTTATTGTATTTGAGAAAAGACAACCTATAAATTTATTACTAAAAACGAAAGTTTCAAAAAATAGCTCAATTCCTTTAATTCCAGGATTTTTTATCAATACACTTAATTTATCTGACGATTGCTTTTTATAATAATTTTCAAGTGCATCTCTAAAAAGCCCTTCTTTATCTTTAAATAATGAATACATAGTTCTTCGATTTAATCCAGTATGAGTAACTAACTCGTTCATAGATACACCCTCAAAGCCTTTTTTCCAAAAGATTTCCATCGCAGTATTTAATACTTTATTTAAATCATATTCTACAGGTCTTGCCATAATAAACTCCGTTAAAGAATTATAGAATATTTATTCTATAATGTCAAGAATATTAGAATATTTATATCTGTGCGTTCTATTGGAACTTTTAATTGTCTTTTCTTTTTTTCTACAGATTGTTGAAATATTTAATACTGGAGTGGTAACCTAAATTTTAAATATAAAAGTAAGTAACTTTAAACTTAGAAAATTAAGTTAAAAATATATTGTTTACCTTACATTTAATTTAATCAGATATAATTAGTAAAATTATTAAAGGAGATATCATGATAGATACAACAAGCATGGGAATTATGGCAAGCTACGTGCAACCAAGTTCAAGTACTATGGCAACTCGTATGATATCACAAAAAGATGATAACTCTGATTCTACCTTAAACATTGATGAGCTTGGAATTGATTCGAATATTTTTTCCTCTTATGATTCAAATACGGATGGCTTAGTTAATAAAGCAGAACTCAGTTCTGCAATTGATTCAGCAATGTCTAAATTTAATGGAAATATTCCTTCAAAAGAGGAATTTCAATCATTACTTTCTGAGTTTGGTTTTGAAGTACAAAATAGTTCAAATAGTAATAATTTGTCTTCTACTCAATCAGATACTATATCTTCTATTTTAGAAAATTATGATGCTGATAATTTAACACAAAGTGATGCAAAAGAGATAGTTGCTGCTTTTAAAGAGTCTGGAATTGAACCAGGGAAAGAACTTGAAAGTGCAATGGAAGAAGCGGGTTTTGATGCACGTGAAGTTGGAACATTAGCAGGAGTTGGTCCTCAAGAAGCTTCTGGTGGTGGAGGTTCAGGGGGTGGACAAGGAAGTGAGTCTAGTTCAGAAGAAGAATATGATATTATGGATACAAATGAAGATGGAGTTGTGTCTCTTGATGAAATTGAAGAATATTATGGAACAAATACAGATACTTCTACAGATAGCTCTACTGAAACATTAAATCAAAATAATCAAAATGCATTAGATAATTTACAACTTCTTATGGAAACATTAAAAGTGAGTACTGAAGATGATTCTATAGATACTAATAATTTTAACGGTTTATTAAAAGCCATAAACAACCAAAATAACAATAGTAAGATTAATGCTTATTTACAAACTGATAATACAAGTTCTTTATCTGGATATGTATAGTACATAGATTTTAATTGAGAATAAATAATATTTAATATCAATTTTTAAAATAAAAGGGGAAAATTCCCCTTTGTTTTAAAATTTACCTAAAACTAACTCCGTAGAAGCTAATGTTTTATTAGCTGAGTCTACAGCTGTTATATTTACTGTATAAGTATTTCCTTTTCCACCTGAACAAGGTGCAAGATAAGCTCCTGGTGTTTTTTTGAATCTTGTTCCTGTGTGAGCAGTTACTACTTCAAAACCATCAGTTAATTCAAAAGTTTCACCTTTAAGAGATGGAACTTCAACTACACTTTTATTTTCACTTATTTTGTAAGCTACTATTCCATGTCCCCCATTATCCATTTTTGTAAATACTTTGTCATTATATGTAAAAATTAACTTTGAAGCATTACTTGGGATATTTGATATTTTTAAAGGAGGTGTTGAACCTGCTTTAGAATTAAAGTTTGAACAAACTTCATCTTTTGGAACAGTCATTCCATCCCATTTTTTATTTGAAAATTCTGCTTTTAAACCATTCGCAAATAATGTACTTGAAATCATTAATGAACATAACACTAGTATTCTTTTCATATCTATTTCCTAAAATTAAATTTAAAAAAGATTAATTTCTTTTTTGTGAAATATTTTACTTTTAAAGAGCATATAATAAATATAACTATTTTATATTAAACTTTTTTCTAAGCATATATTTATAATTTCAAGCTTCTTTGTTAAAATTTTTTATATATTTGTCAAAGAAACCTTAAATTCAGCCCTATATATTCTTTATCATTATATTTAACATTACGTACTATAACAATTCCATAATAGATATAATAAGATCATGTGTAATATGAAGTCCCAAACCTGTACCCTGAGATTTATGTTTAATTGTAAAGTATGGTTAGATCTGTCAACCCTAAATACAGAATAAAATTCTGAATAGTCTCTTCCTCAACTTCTTATATTTGAAACACAACTTTAAGTTTTAGTTAAAAGTTCCAAATATAACAGGTTGTGGAACATGTTTTTATAACTCATCTTTGTAACAATTTTTCACCCATGTTGCCCCTCCCCATATATTTAGCATTTTGCAGTTTTAGGATTGACACCTAACCTTTCATTACCTCTCTTTTTAAGACTTTAAATGCTCAAGAATATTTTTATCCATCAAATACAGATATACTGTTTTTAGTAAAACATTAGTTTCTTTGTTAAGGTTTTCAAGCATTGTTTCATCTATTTTTGTACATACATTCTCATGAGAATGTAAATTCAGTTCTTTGATTATGTTTTCTGTTAGAGTAATGATTTTGAATAGAAGGATTTCTGGCTCTACATTCACTTTTGTGATATTAACATCCTCTCCATTTTCTAACTTAAAATATAAAGAATTTTCTTTTAACTTTGTTAAGAGGTTTCCTAATGTATCGCTTTTATAGTTTTCTTCAAACATATATGCTTTCATAAGGCAAATTAGTTTTAGTAGATTTTCTACAAACTTTCTATATCTATTTCCAAACATTGTAATATCATCTTCATTATCCAGTCCTATTAACTGAATTTTTTCATAAGTTGAATCAATTCTATTCTCAAGTTCCTTTAGATTTGACATTATCAAAATTCTTTTTGATTGGATAACATCTCCTAAGTTTTCTTTTGGAGAAATAAGAACATTATAAAATCTCCAAGGTAAAACTGAGACATGAAAGTTTTCAGTTTTTTTATTAACCCTTTTATCAAAAGACATTTCATATTGAAAATTAGAATGGCTATGTGTTTTAGGTTTTTGTATAAACTTATTAACTGATTCTGCATTCCCATAATAGTTTCTAACCTCTTTTAATGTTTGATAGTATCCTTTTATAGCAATAGATGCAGAAGATGCTTCATTTATTAATAAAAGAGAATCAAACTTTAAATCCACTCTTACATTTTGTACAGTTGATTTTACATTACTGTGATGCCAATATAATTTTAATATATTGTGAGTTTCATCTATTTCAACATAATGAAGATGGTCAAAATTTCCATAGTCTATGAAATCACAAACTATTTGCCCACCTGTTGAATGTATGATTCTCTCAATAATCTCTTTAGCTCTTTTTATATCTTTTATTGTCTCTGTTTGATAATCACTAAAAATATCTTTAAATGTTTGGATTGTGGAATTAGAGGTGTTTTCTTTATACTTTTCTATCTCAGAAATAGTTTTTTTATTAAATGATTTAAGTCTTTTTTCATGTTTATCTTTTCTTTCTTGAACACCTTTTTCATTTATAAAATAACCCCTAAGTGCATCTTTAAAATATTTTTTAATTGCGGAATATTGAAGTCCTCTTAATCTGATGATAATATCGTCTCTTTCCCAATCTTTAAAGTCATTGAAAATATCGTTGTATGATGATGTTGTTGTCGGTGGTGTCACTTCTAGGAATTTACATTCATCTCTACCATAATGATAAAATGCAAAAAGATGTAAAAATTCTGTATCTGTAAATTCTTTTGTATCTTCTTCAAATTTTTTTTGTCTTTCTGCACTTTCTTGATATTCTTTTAGTCTATCTTCAATATTGTCTGAAAAACTTATACCAAGTCCTGATTCACTTTTAGTTGATTTTTCATCATTCCTTTTATATCGTATTAGTTTTTTTAGTAATTTACAATTTATTGGGTATGTTTTTGATGCCATTTATTTATTCCAGTCTTTAATTATTCTGTCTTTGAAAACTGCTGTAGATGTATTTGTTTCTCTACTTACATATTCAATAACTCCTATTAGTTCTTTCGCATAATCTATTACCATTGGCATGGAATGAGGTTTTGAAATTGAATAGTCTACTTTATATGAATCGATTTTTAACATTGTATCTTTGTAAGTAATATATCCATCCTCAAACTCAACAACTTGAGACATATCTCCATATTCATTTTCTTTAATATTTGTTAATTTCTGTTGTAGGTCAAAAATTGAATATTGCTCATTTTTTACATTGTCTTTTATAAATATTTCATTATTCAATCCATTCATTGAAATAGGCTTGGAAGTATCAATATCCGTATTTTGTTCTATCCAATCTTTATTAAGTTTAGGAGAAAAAGATTTTATATGAGCAGGGGATTGTATAAGCATATTAATGTGAATTTCTTTTATAAGTGAATTTCCATCTTTATCTTTCCAATCATCATCTATTTGTTCTCTTACAATAAGTAATTCAATTTTATTATATTTCGCTTTTTGTTCTGCACCACTTTGATAACCTGTTTTTGTTGCAAATATAGGTTTAATATCTGGAATATCTCTAATTTTTCCTATAAGTGAATCTATTTTATCTATTGAGATTTTAGAAGCATAGTCTTTACACTCAATAACTGTTTTATAAGTAACCCCTGCAAGTTCGTATTCCCAATAAAGGTCAAATTCTCTTTCTACTCCACAATTGTCAGTTATTTTTACATTTTTTTTTATAGAAATATTTTTTTGATGCAAATACTCTTCCGAATTAATTAAAGCTTGTTGTAATTTTTGAACAAAGCTTTCATAGCCTCTTCCATTGTTTGCCATTTAATTAATCCTTTCTATACTTTGGTTTGCTTCACTATTAACAATATCTATAAGGTCATTAAATATTTCTATATAATCACTATGTTCTAATGTTGTATTAATTTCATGGTCATAAGAATGTAATGTCCCAGATGAAGATGATAAGCGATTATGAAGTGCTTGTAAATTAACCCATGTTTCATCTGATAGTGGCTTTAGTTTTGATCGAAGTGTAATCATATCAAGATTTTTAAATATTTCTCTTTTTATATCAGCGAAATAATATTGTTCTATGAAATCGTTTATTACATTTCTTAAATCAACTGGAACTTCTTCTATTGAATCAGATGTTAGCCTTTGACGAATATTAAGCATTTTGTCTTTATATCTAAGTGTATTATATAGCACACCTGTTTTAACAGTTCCTGTATGAAGAGTGTTCTCTAGTCTTAAATAGTTTCCACATTTATGAAGTGTTTGAGTATTTTGTTTATAGCCTTCACATTTTAAACTGTCTTCCAACTCTTCACAAATTTTACAAGACTTGCTGTCAAGTGCTTTATTCCCTAGTGAATAATCAACCAAATATTTATAAAATTGAATATTATGTGTGAATATTATAACTTGATAAGTATTCGATAGCTGACAAATTTTTTTAGCAAGGTTCTCAACATTTTTTTCATCAAGACTTGTGAGTGGGTCATCAAAAATTACAGTATTTGAATCACTAAACTCTAGCTCAGTAAACCAGTCACAAAGAGAGTAAACTTTTGCTTCTCCTTCACTAAGAATATCAGATATTTTAAATTTATTATCTTGAATAAGAATATTGCCTTCAATTTTTGTTTGTCCATCTAATACAGAAAACTTTCTTTTGATTTTATCTCTTTTAGGTAACCTAAAGTCATTCAAGTGTCCATTAAACTTAGCTTTATAACTATTTCTAATTAAAGTATCCTCAACTTTAGATTTACTATTTGATAATCTTGTTTTATAGGTATTAAATCTACTAAGTTCAGCATTGAACTTTTTTATAGTTATTGTTTTATTTAGTGTATCTTGTAACAAAGTCTTATTTTCAAAACAATACTTTTTATCATGCAAAGTATTTAATTCAGCCTTTGCAGAAGATTTGTTAATTTCAATATTTTGAAGGTTTAGTTTTTCTTCATTACATTTTATATCAATAGAATATTTTTGAGTTTCAATAATTTTTTTCAACTCAAGCAACTTAAGTCTGAAACTCTTTACCTCTGAAAATGTTTCATATATATCATAATCACTTATTGATTCTAATGCTTCTTCAATTAGCGTATTTTCAAATAACAAACTTGCATTAAGTGTTTCTTGAGTTACTACATCTTGTACATCCGTAGTTAAATCAAGTATCTCAAAACTACTTGTATCTGTATCTAAAATAACTTCTACATCTGAAGATATTGACATTAATTCATGCTCTAATTCATCAATTCTATTTTCTAAGTTTTCATCTATAACAGAATGAATATCTTTTATTAGACTTTTATTTTCTTCAGGAAGGTCTTGATTACAGTAAAAACATTTTTCAACATTGTCAGGATAATCTTCTATTTGGTATGATAAAGCAGTTTTTGCAATATCTTTAAGAAGATTAATATAAAGCTCTTGATTTTCATTTTCTAAACTAAATAACAAGTCATGTTGATTGAATTGTGAAAAGTCTCTAGAGTTCTTTAAAGAAACTAGCTCTTCTATATGAGTTGAAGCACCTTCAATTGAATTACAACTCAATATCTTCTTATCTATGTATGAAATTAGACTAGTATATAGTCTTTGATGAGTTTCTAGTCCTTTGATTGATGTAACTAAAGTTTCAACATTTACATTTGCTTTTTCGTTTAATGTGTCAATTTGAGCATCTATATCACTATCTATTTCTTCAAGATTAATTAATCTTTGTAATTCTGTTTCTTTACTACTAGTGTTGGATAGCTTACTAAAGACAGAAGATTCCTGTTTGTCTTTTAATGAAGATAAAAATGGTTGAAAAGCATTATTCATTTCTAGTGTCAATGAATTTTTTTTCTCTTCTGCTTTTGTTTTAATGGTATCAATAGCTTCTCTCATCGTTTCATAATAGTCTAGCCTATATCTATCAACAGACCAAGAAGCATTTCTTTTTGAAAGTGATTGATTTAATATATCATTATCACAAAATTTAATATTTTTATTTTGTGTGCTTGTTCCTGACCAACTGATTGTTTCCAAAGTTTGAGGAAATGTGTCTAAACTTTTTTTCTGGAATCGCTTAAACTCATTTTCTTTAACTAAATCTATTTTTACTGATGTTTCATCTGTATTATTTGTATATATATTGTTTTTGATATTTTGGTCTTCAGAAAAAACACTTTTTAATGTTTTATAATATGTACTTTTACCGCTTCCATTTTTACCATAAACCAATGTAAAAAAAGGGCTAAAAACTATATCTTGGTTATCTTTAGTTCCTGCAAGATTTTTATTTTCATATAGTCTGTATAGTAATTTTATTGAATTATCTTGAGACTCTGTTTCTACTTCAGTTTTTTCTTCTATTTCATTAGGCGATTCTGTAGAAGTGAAATTTCCTATTGCAGTTGTAATATCCTCATCTGAATAACTACCATTTTGACAAATAATATTTCTTAAATCTGTAATCCATTTTTTATTGTCAAAACTAACTCTTTTTAAATAGTCAATCGCATTACTCATAAGCTATCCTAATATTATAATGACGAAGATTATACCCTTTAATAACTTCATAAAAGTTATAATTTAATTATATTTTTATCATTAAATAATTTATATTGTGTTATATTGATTTTTAAATTAATACATACTTATTTAAGTAAAAAAAGAAGTATAATGAATCAAATTAAATCTTTAATGACAGAAAAAGTCTTAGCATCTATATTAAAAAATATTCAACACTCATCAAATAAGCTTGTTGATGATTCAAATATAAAAGATATATTTTTAGAAATGGATGATTTATTTGGAGATGTTTGTAAAAATATGGGAGATATAAAAAACTTGACACTTTAATGTGGGGAGTAGGAAAGGCTATTAATGGATAAGATAACAGGAACGGGTTTTTATTTATCTCAAGGTGGGGAAGAATTTATCCTTTTAGAAAATGGTTATCCTCTTGGAGATGTAAAAGTTCCAAAAGAAAATGAGGCTAGTGAAGCAATTAAATTTAATGATAAATCAGGAAATGAGTATCAATTAAAAATAAAAGCTACCCTTACTGAGATAAGTTATGAAATTGAATTACAAAACATGGTTGATGAAAAAGGATTTAATTTCTTTAAAGATAATGTAGATTTTGCAATAGATGATAAAGAATTAAATTATGACCCATGGGAGTTCTTTTCTCCAGAGGACATTGAACAGGGACATGAGAAAAGATTGAGATGGGTGCAATCATCAATTGAAAAAGAGTTATACGAAGTATCTGTTATATTAAATGTTTCATCTTTAGAAACATTAATGAAGGAAACTTTTAATAGAGGTTATGTTCCTCTATATTATCATCATATTTCAAATGAAGAACTAAATAATAGTATTATGTCTTTTATAAGAGCATATAGATTAAAAAAAAGCTTTATTAAAGGACTACAAAATATTGATAAAAACAATATCAATCAAAAAATAGTTTCTTATATACAAAAAATCAAGTATATTAATTTTGATGAATTTTGTTTAAAATATTTATTAAAAAATGTTAATTATTCAAGAGATGAAAAAATAAGAATATTTATAAATATTATAAGAAATTCAAAGGATATATCTTTTCAAAAGCATAAGGGAGCGAAGAGCTTTCCTTGGATATTCAAAAATGTATTTAATATAGATATATCAAAATTTATACAAAATGAAAAAATTAATGGTGTTCCATTGAGAGACTATATTGTGGAAATGTTTAATTTAAGACATAAATTAATTCATGGAGTTGAGCTAACTAGTAAAGTTGAAAAAGAGGAAGCCCTAGTTTTTCAAGAAGTAACTAAAAAATTATGTGAATTTATAATTGATGAAAGTGTTAAGTTAAATCGTTCTTTAGTACTTTCTCAAATCAAATTTTAACTTTATAAAACTCTTCTGGAAATATAATATCCTTATCAGGAAATTTATTTTTCCAGAAGTTATGAATCCCTTTTGCAATATATCTAAAATTTTGATAGTGAATTAAATCACTTTTTGCATTATTGCATACATAACAAGCTAAACTACAGTTATCGTCAGAATAGTGATTATTGCTTTTATCTGTTAATATTCTTTCAATTTCTAAACTTTTCCCTCTTTGAAATCTTTTTGAATCTTTATTTTTTTCAAAATAGTCAACTAATAGTTCTTCAGGAATACCACAATAACAGCAGCTTTTAGGTTGTTTTAAATACCATTTATAAAATCTAAGTTTTGTTTGAAATCCACCACTTCTTATTTTTGTTTCTTTATCAATAGAACCTAATATTCTTTCTTCAGTACATTTCCCTTTGATACATTGAATATTAGGATTCTCTTGCTCATATTTAGTAAATAATTCAGATGATATATTCAACTTGTTTATAACAATATCTCTAATTGTTTTTCCAAGTTTTTTTAGTTCTTTTTCTTCCATATTAAATGTTTTAGAAAGTTCTTTATAGCTATCTAATGAGCCTTCAAGCTTCATTGTAATCAGCTTTTCATTTATTTCTAAATTATCCATAAGCTTTTAATCCTCTTCAATCTTTGTTAACATATCCCTTCTAACCCAACCTTCTATTTCTTCTCCTATATTATTTTCAAATTCAACTTTTAACCAATTTTTATGAGAGTCAATTTTTTCTACAAAAACATTTTTATTTAATTTTGTAATTATTGATTCAGGGTTTTGTGTTGAAGGCTCTGTTCTAACTCTAACTTTATTTCTATTGATTTTATAATAAGAGTCAGAAATCATTTTTTGTTGTTCTTTATATTGTGTATATATGATTGGTAACATCCATATAATAAAATATGTAAGTATTCTCACATATTGTTTTTGTGAAAAAGCTTCTGAAATAAAACCTATTTCTGGAAATATATCTTTTAAAGCTAAAAAAATTTCTTCAAGTGACTTTCTTTCTTCTTCTGGTAAGGACTCTATTTGTTCTTCAATTTCTTGCTCTACAGAAGTTTCAATTACAAAAGAAGAAGTATCTAATGCTTGTAAAGCTTTATTAAGTTCATGAAGGTTTGATAGTTCTAGTGAATTTAAAATACTTCTCATAGGAGCGATAGTAGATTCTAAGTTTCTAAGTGGATTAATTATTAACTTCATTTCATTTTGTAGTTTTATTAGAGGACTAAGTGTATATGCCATTTCTTTTTGGATTTTCAGTAGTGGATTTAAATTATATCTCATCTGTTTATGTAACTCTTCAAAAGGATTGACATATATTGGGACAGAAAGTCCTAATGTAGGAAGACTAATTGAATGAATTGGTTTAAAAGAAGAAGTAATTAATCTCATTGGTCGAGTAATAGTTTCTATTTGTTTGTTAAGCTGGATTATAGGAGCTAAAACTTCTCCCATCTTTTTATTATATATCAATTTTTATCCTTCAATCTTCTATGAAAAGGTATTTTATCCTTTTCTTTTGATTTACCATTTAAATAAAAATATAGTATTAATACAAGAATTACACTACTTACTATTATTTCTATCATTAATCATATCCTCTATAATATTTAGTTCTTCATATAGACCCTGTTTAAAATCTCCATCTTTTAAATCAGATAGTTTCTTTTTTTGTTCTTGTATATGCTCTTTAAATTCTAACAAAAACATACTCTATTTTTGTATAAAATAATATATCAATTCGTTTAGCCATTTAGCAGAATTTACTCTATCTTTTCGGTATTTATCACTTGCTTCTAAATCTTTGTTAAATTTAAAATATGTCTGATTACTATTTAAAGATTGACTAATTTGTTCTAATTTATAAAGAGATTTTTTCATTTTAGCAGTTTAACTAAAAAATAAAATTGAATTAAAAAATATTGCATTTTGCAATCTAAAAAATTACCAAAAAGTTGTCAATGCGGAAACTTAGTTAAAAAAACAATATAGTCTCAAATTTATGCACTATAAAGCCCATAACTAAGGCAATGTCTGAATGTTTATAAGTTTTATTTATTTTTTGAAGTTTTTTTATAAAAATTGGAACGAGATTGGGACGAAGTAGTTACCAAAAGGTTGTCAGAATGGAAACTAAAATCAAAAAAACGACTGCTCAAAATTGAATTTGGTGCGAAGAAGTAGACTTAAACTCCCAAGCCCAGTGTGGGCGGTAGCCCCTCAAGCCCGCGTGTCTACCATTCCACCAAATTTGCATATCTAAATCAACACCACAACCTCTAGGTTTTGGAACACGAAGCACTTATATTAGTTTTCTATGTTCCTCAAAATGTTCAAAAAGTAAAAACTGCAAAGTTCCACAAACCTTAAGAGATTATGGAACAAATAAAGAGATCTTTCAAATCAGATATTTAAAGCTTCATCTAATCTTCCCTCAAAAAAAATAACCAATTGAGAAAGTGTTAAACTCCAATTCTAAATAGGTATTGATCATTTGGTACTTGCATATAGAGTAGTTTTAATAAGCTATTCTCATTTGGAAAAGCACCTTTTGTTTTAGTGAGTTTTTTAAACTGTCTATGAACTGATTCTATAATATTTGTAGTGTAAATAACTCTGCGTATATCTTCTGTTTTTTGGAAAAATATCACTAATAGTTTCAGGAAAGCCTTTAAACCATCAACTGATGCTATGAGTATATCTTGTATTCCTCGATTATTTAAGTTTGATAAAACTTGTAACCAAAAGTTAGCACCTTCATTTTCAGATAGGTATAACTCCAGTATCTCTTTTTTACTACTTAGTCCAACACCAAGTATTGTATATACTGCTTTAGAGATATACTTCCCGTTCTCTTTAATTTTATAGTGGATGGCATCAAGCCACACAAATGGATATATACTCTCAAGTGGAGGTTGTTGCCACTCTTGAATCAGTGGTATAATTTTATCCGTTATAGAGCTGATTGTGGCTTTAGAAAACTCTACACTGTACATTTCATCAATATGTTCAGATATTTGACTATAATTATTGCCTAAAGCATATAATGATAATATCTTCTGCTCTAATTGTTTTGATATATGAGTCTGATATTTTTTACTATCTCAGGCTCAAATGAACTATTCCTATCACTTGGTACATCTAAATCAAATTTACCAACATTATTTTTCATACTCTTTGAAGATTTACCGTTTTTACGATTATTAATTTCTATAGATAAGTGAGATTCAATTTCAGCTTTGAGAATTGCTTCAGTAAGTTATTTAATCATTGGAGCAAGTACTCCATCTTTGCCATCAATTCTGGCATCTTGTTTTATGAATTCAAGTGCCTCATCCATATTGAACTGTTTTTTCATAAGTTATTCCTTTAGAATTTAATATTCTATCGGTTTGAGACAAAATTTTGAACACTCCCTCAAAATAGTATTTAGTACTAATTTGATTTATTATTTTAGATTTATATGTTAAGATATTTTTTATTAATTTCTATTTTTTGTAATATTGTCAATAGTTGCATTAGCAACTTCAGAACCTTTTTTATAAGGTATTGATAAATACTTTTTAATAGTATTTAAATCAGAATGTCCTAATGCTCCAGATAAATAGGTTGCATTTACTCCTTGTTCTGCCATAGCTGATACAACTACATTTCTCAAATAGTGAATTCCAAAGTTTGGATTATTTAATGCCTTTTTTAATTTTCTTGTTTGAGTTTGAATATTTTGAATATAAGATGTTGAATCTGTTGGAGATTCAAAAACATAATGTTTTTTATTTGTTTGCATCGCTAAGAGGAGTAGGGCGATTGACTCTGGCAGAATAAATGTTTGTTCTTCACCATTTTTAGTGTTTGGTAAAGTATATAGCATGTTATCAAAATCAATGTATTCCCATCTAAGTGTTAATATTTCAGACCTTCTTCTACCTTGAAGTGCAAATAAAAACAGAGCTTGATAATAAATATCATCTTTAAAAACAGTTATTATTGCATTATATATTTCTTTTAACAAAATAGAAGCATTCTGAACTTTCTTTTTAGTATTTGGTCTTTTGATTTTAATTCCATCACAAGGATTATGAATAATTATTCTATTTGCAATTGCACTTTTAAATACTGGGTTTAATATTTCCAATGTAGTTTTTTGTGTTCTTTCTTTCAATCCTAGCTGTTTGACATTTGATATAATATCTTTTATATTGATTTGTCTTATATCTTTAATCTTTTTATTCCCAATAATACTTTTAATATGTCTTTGGTAATAGTTTTTGTTTTCTTTAAGCCATCTATCTCCACTATAAGAATTACTTGTTTCTTTTGTATCAAAATATTTATTGATAAATTTGTCAAATTTAATATCTTCGTCAATATCAAGTGATGTATCTTTTTTGCTTTGTTTAAAATTAAAAGAATCTGATTTTGCTTTTGATATTCTTGTTCTTTTATCCCAATTTTTATCTGAATAATCAAATATTTGATAATAAGATTTTGCATTTAATTTAAAGCGTAAAAAAAATTTTGTATATGATTTGTTTGCTTTTAATCCAACTTCTATTTTATTGATATATTCATCTCTATTTATAGCCATAATATTCCTTTTATGTATGGGTAACACTTATGGGTAACACCTTTAAAAGTAATAGTATAACATCAGAAGAATTAATATATAATAAGAAATCCCATATAGTGGCCAATATAAATTAAAATAAACTTTAAGAAATAGTATGTTTACTGGATTTCCTCCTGTAAACTCAAGTTCGAATCTTGATGGGGTCGCCAACTTATATTTACTATAAATAGGTATCTTTATTATAAAACTTCTTATTTTTTATTTTTTAAGGTTTAGCAGGGTAACACTTTTATTCAAAATACAAATGAATGTTGTATTAAAAATAAGTATATAAATAAATTTTTATTTAATTGAAGTCCTATTTCGTACACATCGGACATAATTATTAGCATTTTTAAGGTCATTATAACCGTCTGCATTATCAAAATATATACTCCATGCTCGTTCACTGTTATCACTGTTTGAAGTAGCACTCCAGTACCAGTTAGAGCTAATATTTCTCAAATTATTTTTTTGAGTAGAAAGATTTTTTAATTCATCTTTTGTAGGCAATCTCCAATCATTAAAATTGGCAAGAGTTAACTTTTTACAATAAGTTATAGCTGTATCATCATCTGTATTATTATAGTTTTTGGCATCAAAGTTTACTTTTGTTAGCCATGGTTTTTTAATTTCTGATACGGCTTTATTATCTTGCCATATCAGTTTTTGTTTTTTATCTATATAAATACTCTCTTTTCTTTCTTTTTTTATTCTTTCTCTCTTTATCTTTTCTCTTTTTATTCTTTCTTTTTCAATCTTTTCTTTGGCTATTCTCTTCTTTTGAGCCTCAATATCAAAATCTAAAGTGATCTCTTCTTTTGTATCTTTTTGTACTTCAATTTCTATACTTTTATCCAAAAAGTCATCAGCACTTATATCAATTTTATAGCTTCCTTTAGGAAGTCTAATATTTGACTCATACTCTTTACCATTTAAGATTATCTTTGGCTTAGGAGCATTCACTATTAGTGTTACAAAATATGTTGGTTGTGTTTCTATTTCATCTAGTGTAACCCACACATCAGATTTTAGATTATTATTCTTTGATTTTCCAAGGCGAGCATAATTTTCTTTTATATCGACTATCTCATACTCTTCTGCTCTTTTTAGGGTCTGTAAAATTTTCTTATCTTTTTTATAACTATCATAGGCATTTACATCATTTTTAATATAAACTTTTTTACTTATATTATGTTTATTTAGCATAACTTGCAACTCTTCTTGATGGGGCAAACAAGCACTCATAACAAACATCATAAAAATAGATAAAAAGAGCTGTACAATATTTTTTCTTTCTTTCACAATAAAATCTCCATTCATATTTCTAATAGTATTAGTTTTTAAAGATTAGTTTCGGAATTATAGCAGATGTAGATTAATCAGTTATTATTATATATCTCTTCCATAAGCTAATAAGTAGTAATATTTTTATACAATTGCATTTCATAAAAGCTATCTATGTAATTATTCTATCAATGATTATTATAATATAAAGGAACAAATTTGAGATATATTATATTTAGTATTATCATTGGAGTCTTATTTCAAATATTTTTTTGGATTTCACATAATACTTTAGTTTCACTAATTGAATCACCATCTAAAAAAGTCCAATCACTCTCTTATACTCCATATTATGGTTATGATAAAAAAGTTTTATCGCCTAAACAAATAGAAAATGATTTAAATATATTATCACCTATTACAAAGAAAATTAGAACTTACTCTTCAATAGATGCAGAGATTATTTTAGATGCTACTGTTCAAACAATATTACCTATTGATTTAGGTATTTGGTTAAGTAGCGATTATAAACAAAATGACATAGAGATTCAAAGAGCTTTAAAGTTACTCAAAAAATACCCAGATAGAATTGAAAGTATTATTGTAGGAAATGAGGTTTTACTAAGAAAAGACTTAAATAAAAATGAACTTTTTGCATACATTGACCATATAAGAGAGTTTACAGATAAACCTATCACAAGTGCTGAGACTTGGGATATTTGGGAAAAAACTCAAGATTTGACTAATCATGTTGATTTTATAACAATTCATATTTTACCATATTGGGAAGAAGTACCTATTCAGCAGTTTAATAGTTTTGTTATATCTAGATACGATGCAATTGAGAAGCTATTTCCAAATAAAAAAATATATATTGGAGAAATAGGTTGGCCAAGCAATGGTTATAATAATGTTAAGGCTGTACCAAATTTAAAAAATGAAGCAACAGCTATTAGAGGGTTTATAAATCTTGCTAAAGATAATGCTTGGTCTTATAATATAATTGAAGCATTTGATCAGCCTTGGAAAGGTTATGCAGAAGGAAACATAGGACAATATTGGGGAATATTTGATGCAGATAGAAATTTAAAATTTAAATTAGTGGGAGATATAGAACTAAATCAATTTTGGTTTTATCAAATGATTGCCACAATTATAACAGGAGCTTTATTAACATTTTTTGGACTAAGAAACAAAAAGTTAAATATGTATCATGCTTTAGCTTATGGAATAGTAGCACAAGGTATGTCAGTGGGGATTGTAATGGCATTTATGTATCCTTTTATCAACTATATGAATTTTGGGATGTGGGGAATGTGGGGGATAGGAACACTTCTCATGATACCTCTTGTGATTATGACCCTTGCAAAAGCAAATGAACTATTTAAATCTTCGATTGGAACAGCTCCTACAAGATTACTTCCTATTAATTTAACATCTGATAATATTCCTTTTGTCTCTATTCATGTACCAGCATATAAAGAGCAACCCCATGCCTTAGCTGAAACTTTACAAGCCTTATCTAAGTTAGAATATCCAAACTATGAAGTTCTAGTAATAATCAACAATACCCCAGAAGAGTTCTATTGGAAACCAATTGAAAAACTATGTAAAGACTTAGGTGATAAATTTGTATTTATGAATATAACTTGTACAGGCTTTAAAGCTGGGGCATTAAATAAAGCCTTAGAACAAACAAACAAAGATGCTGAAATTATAGCAGTAATCGATGCAGATTATGTAGTTGAACCTACTTGGTTAGTTGATTTAGTTCCTTTATTTGATGACCCTAAAGTTGCAATTGTACAAGCACCACAAGATCATAGAGATGGTGATGAATCCATAATAAAAACAGCTATGAATGAAGAATATGCGGGATTCTTTGATATTGGAATGATTGATAGAAATGAAGAAAATGCTATAGTGGTACATGGAACGATGGTTATGGTTAGATTAAGTTCAATGTTGGAAGTTGGTGGCTGGGGAACAGATACCATAGTAGAAGATAGTGAATTAGGTCTAAGATTATTTGAAGCAGGTTATATAGCCCACTATACAAATAAAAGATATGGTTATGGTCTTCTTCCTGATACTTTTGAAGCATTTAAAACTCAAAGGCATAGATGGGCTTATGGAGCTATACAAATTCTAAAAAAACACTGGCGAGAGTTTAAACCTTCCGCTACTAAATTAAGTCCCAGCCAAAAGAAAAAGTTTATTACGGGATGGATTTTTTGGCTAAGTGATGCCATGGGACCTATAATGGCTGTCATGAATCTTATTTGGGTTCCTGTTATTGTTTTTGTTGGAGTTACAATTCCTACAATTCCACTAACAGTTCCTATTATTACTGCATTTTTAGTAAATGTTTTACATACTTTTATTTTATATAGAATCAAAGTAAAAGCTAGTTTTAAAGAGACTTTCTTAAGTTCTATTGCCTCTATGAGTCTACAACTTATTATTTTTAAAGCAGTTTGGGATGGATTTGTAAAAGATGGTCTGCCTTTTAAAAGAACTCAAAAAGGTGGAAAATCTAAAAAGAGTGAAAAAAGTGAAAACCCAATAATATATGAAACTATTTTATGTTTATTATTATTAATCTCTTTCTTTACACTAATTTATATAAATAAAACAAGAATTATTGAAATATATGTATTTGCAATAACTATATTTATTCAAAGTATCCCATATATCTCAGCAATTATCATGAGATGTTTAGAATTATATTCTATCAAAAATCAAAAGATGTAGGAAAGTTAAATAGATTTGGCATGATTTATGTCGCTTATAAAATAGCAAATATTAAAATAACTGAAATTTTGAACTTAGATTTTTAGGTAATGTTATTATAATCTTGTTCTACTATAGTGGGAAAAATATTATATATTATGATTTTATATGGAGAAAAATATGAATAATAAAAAAATACCATTATCAGTATTAGATTTGATTCCAATAGGTGAGGGCTTCACGATAACACAAGCCATTGAAAATAGTACAAAATTAGCCCAAGGAGTTGAAGAGTTTGGATTTACTCGTTATTGGGTGGCTGAACATCACAATTTCCCTGGAATCGCTAGTGCTGCTACATCTGTGATATTGAGTTATATTGGAGCAAAAACTAAAACTATAAGAATAGGTTCTGGTGGAATTATGCTACCCAATCACGCACCATTGGTTATTGCTGAACAATTTGGTACTTTAGAATCTTTATATCCAAATAGAATAGATTTGGGTTTAGGAAGAGCTCCTGGTACTGATAGACAGACAATGATGGCACTAAGACGAGATATAAATGATGACGACTTTCCTATGATGCTTCAATATTTACAATACTATTTATCAAATGAAGCAGGTAAAAAAGGAATAAAAGCAATACCGGGATATGGATTGGATATTCCTATTTGGTTACTTGGTTCTAGCACCTTTAGTGCACAATTAGCTGCTCAAAGAGGATTGCCTTTTGTTTTTGCTTCACATTTTGCACCAGATATGATGGATGATGCTATAAGAATATATCAGGCAAATTTTAGACCATCTTCGCAATTAGCAGAACCTTATGTAATAGTTTGTATCAATATAGTTTGTGCTGAGACAACAGAAGAATCACAATATCTAGCTACAACAGAACTTCAAAAGTTTCTTTACCTTCAAAGGGGTGACCAAAGTTTATTACCAAAACCAACAGAAGATATGAGTAGATTATGGGAAGAGTGGGAAGAAAGAGGTATAAGACATAAAACAAGAGAATCTATCTGGGGGACACCAGAAGTTGTAAAAGAAAGACTTGAACGACTGATTCAAAGAACAAGTGCAAATGAAATCATGATAAACTCAATGATACATGACCCAGATAAAAGAATAAAATCTTATGAACTCATTTCAAAAGTTTGGTTATAAAAACCTTTTCCTATAAAACAAGCTCGTATTTTCACGAGCTTGTCAAATAATCAAGAAATAAATCTAATATTACGATTATCTTTTTATATCTACAAAAAAAGCACCTCTTAAATCATCTAATTTATAATCAATTGCTTTATCCTTTGGATATTTAGCTTTTATTATTGAATAAGCTTTTTTATTTCTATTTTCGATAGTTCCATGACAGGCTAAACATTTATTTTCTATATAAAGTGGTTTATAAACTTGATAATGGTTTTCTTCTATTTTTTTAACTACCATTTTAGGCTTAATGCCTTTTTTTATGCCATATCTAATCTCATTTAATACTTTTATTTGAGCTTCTGTTGCTTGGTTATTTGGATTTCTTGGTTTATCTGTTACTCTTTTTATAGTAATACCTTGAGGAAGATTTGCAGCACTATTTTTCATAAGGTTCGTTGCCTCTTCTGAACAGAAAGTTGCAGCTTGAACAACTCCTCCACTTTTTATTTCACTACCTAAGTGCTTTTTTAATGTACCACCCACTTGTTTTATTGCATTTATTGCCTCATCTTTAGCTTCTTTTTCGCTTAATGTTTTGTTTGCAAATGCATAACTTGTTATTAATATAGAACAAATAAGTACTACATTTTTTATATTTTTAATCACCATTTTTTTCTCCTTAATTATAATTAAATCTTATAAGTATAAGATAATAATTATAAGATTTACATAAAACAGTTTTTCAATATAAGCTATATATTGGTACTTGTGGAATATAATTTTATTTTATAAAAAATAATTTATAGTTTATTAATATTGAAAAATACTAAAAAATGATATTTAAATATTTTTTTATAATAGAAGCTATTTTTAAAATAAAGAATAAAAATCATAAGGTTGTACTTTTTATTTGACTGATAATTTTAATTACTATAAAATCTATCTTTGCCACTACTTTGCCACAAAAAATCGGTAAATTAGTTGCATTATTAAATACAAAGGGTTAAAAATATGTTAAAAGGAATTATCACCTTATTGATATTTCAATTTATAGGTGAGTGTATAAGTAGACTATTTTCACTGCTTGTTCCTGGAGCTGTGATAGGAATGATTTTGTTGTTGGTATTTTTAATTATTAGAAAGAAAAGTTTTCATAGCTTAGATACCACTGTGTCATTTTTTCTTAAATACTTACCACTTCTTTTTATTCCTGCTGCGATGGGGATTATTACTCAAGTTGACACTATATCAAAAGAGTTTCTTGCTATTAGTATCTCTTTATTTATTGGAACCGTCTTATCTTTAGCTATAAGTGCAAAGCTTTTAGATTATTTTGCAAATAAAGAAAGTATTAAAAATGAATTTTGAATCATTATTACAATATATACAAACTACACCCTTGACTTGGTTGATAGTTACTCTTAGTTCTTTTAAACTTGGAATTATTATTTATAATAAGTTTAATAAAAATACACTTTTGCAACCTATCATTGTAGCTTATATTATTATTCTCTCTCTTGTATATATTACAAATACTTCTTATGAAGAGTACTTCAAAGGTGTAGAAATTATTCACTTCTTTTTAGGTGCAGCAACTGTAGCTTTAGCACTACCTTTGTATAAAAATCTAGTCTATATTAAGTCTTTATTTTTTCCTATATTTATAACTTTATTTATTGGAAGTTTTTCTACTGTAATTATTACAATAACAATATTGTGGCTTTTTGATGCGAATATTCTTACAATCTTATCTATGACTACCAAATCTATAACAGCGCCAATTGCAATTATCACATCAAAAGAGATTGGGGCAATCCCATCTTTGGCAATAGGTTTTGTGATTATCACGGGTATTATTGGAGCAGTATTTGGTACAACTATTTTCAAAATCATTAAAGTCAAAAATGATACTTCTCAAGGCTTTGCACTTGGATTGATTTCCCATGGAATAGGTACAGCAAAAGCTGTGGAGATATCAGAAAAAGCAGCTGCCTTTTCTGCACTTGCTATGGGATTAAATGGGATATTTACGGCTATTCTTTTACCGATTATTTTGAGTTTTTTTAAATAAGAAGAGAAAAGACCTCTTCTTATTTACTTAAGTCTACTTCATTTAGATACTCTTTAAATGAAGATTTATTTAAATTATCAGTTTTATATGAAGTAATTAAATCACCAATAAAACCTACTAAATTATCAGCTGTCACTTTTACACCAGTTTTATGAGCAAATCTACTTCCTTCTACTCCACATACTTGTCCACCAAGAATTACATCATAACCTTCAACTCTATTGTTATTTTCATCTCTTACTTTTGTTCCTACAAAACCTATATCAGAGATTTGAGGGTGAGAACATGAATTTCCACATCCAGATATTGCGATAGTCACATTTTCTTTAAAATCAGGATGATTCTCTTCCAATTGCTTTACTACAACTTTTGAAAATTCTTTTGTTTCTGTGATACCAAATTTACAAAACTCATTACCAGTACATGATTGAAGTCTTGCTCTAAATGGCGTGGGAGCATAAGGATATCCTAGTGCATTTATTTCCTCAGCAACTGTTTTGGCATCTTGTGTTTTTACTCCATATAAAATAAAGTTTTGGGTTGGAGTAAGTGCTATACCTTTTGCACCATATTTTTTACATATATTACTTATACTTTGGAAATCCTCTCCTGCTATTCTTCCTGAGTTTGTTGCAAATCCTATAAATGATTCACCTTCTTGTTTTGCTTTATAAATACCAAAATGGTTTCTATTTTCATGGGGTGTGATTTGTGGTTCTTCAAAACCATCTTGTAGTTTATATCCAAGTCTAGTCTCTATCTCTTCTACAAACTTTTCTAATCCCCAGTCATTGACTAAGTGTCTCACTCTTGCTTTATTTCTATTTTCTCTATTTCCATGGTCTCTAAAAATCTCAGCACATACTGCTGCTACATCTTTTACTTGCTCTTCTTTTACATATTTGTTTGTTCTATATGCTATTTGCTTAGATTTTGATAATCCACCTGCAATCGTAAAATCAAATAATATATCGCCATCTTCTGTTTTAAATGCGGTAAATGCTACATCTTGAACTTCATGATTTGCAGTATGTCTTCCACACCCTGAGATTCCTAATTTATATTTTCTACCAAAATTAGAAAATCTATCATCATTTTTATCAAAGTATGAGTCAACTTCTTTTACTAAGTGTGATACATCATAAATCTCTTCTGGATCTATTCCTGCTATTGGTGAAGTCATAATTGGTCTTGGTCCATCACCTGATGCCATTCGAGAAGTAAGTCCAACTGAATCTAGTAATTTGAATATCTCAGGTAAATCTTTTATCTCAATATAATGAAATTGAACATTTTGTCTAGTGGTAAAATCTACCAATCCTTTTGCATATTTTTGTCCGATCTTTGCTAGTACTTCTAGTTGTTCTAAATTTATCTTTGCATCAACTATTTTGATTCTTTTCATAAAGTATTTTTTATCTTCTAAATTCTGTGAATTTATATGAGGATACATTCCATACCATTTTAATAGTCCAATATATTCATTACTTAAAGGAATGCCTTCTTGTGCTTCTTTATATATATCGTCTATAACTCTTAAAGGGTTTCTAGATGCTTTTAATTTCTCTAATGGAGATAACTCTTTTTTTGTCAAAATTTTTCCTTTATATATTAATAGGTACCTAGATTTTATAATATTTGAGTGTCAATATAGTGGTATAAAAACTTTGAAGGGAGTTTATAATCTTTTCTTTTAGACACAGCTTTTAATAATAATATTTGATAAATAAAGCTATTATTAATCATAAAAAAGTTTTATATAAAAATATTTTATTAGTAGGTTTTATTTGAAAATAATACATTTTAGTGATACGCACTTAGGATACAACGACTTAGACATATTAAATGAAGAAAATATCAACCAAAGGGAAGCGGACTTTTATAATGCTTTTTCTCAAATAGTTGATGACATAGAAAAAATCAAACCAGATTTTATAATACACACAGGAGACCTTTTTCACAGAAGCTCTCCCAGCAATAGAGCTATAACCTTTGCTCTAAAAGAGTTTAAAAGACTTGATAAACTAAATATTCCTATCATCATGATAGCTGGAAATCACTCAACACCTAGGACAAATCTAAGCAGTCCTATTTTAAAGATATTTGAAGAGTTTGATAATGTACATGTATCATACGAACAAAACTACAAAAAAATAGAGTTTGATGATATAGTTTTCCATACTTTGCCACATATGAATGATGAAACAAAAGGAGAAGATGAGATAAACTTATGTGAAAAAAACATCAACCCTGATAAAAGAAATATCATGATGATGCACTGTTCTGTTGGAGCTTGGTATTTGATGCAAGAGTTTGGGGAGTGGGTTTATCCTACAGACAAAGAGTATATCTTTGAAAAGATGGATTATGTAGCACTTGGTCATTGGCATGGTTTTGGCTCTGTGGGCAAACATGAAAATGTATACTATAGTGGAAGTAGTGAGCGTACAAGTTTAAATGACAAACGAAACTCAAAAGGCTATGCTCTTGTAAACTTAAGCGATAAATTAGAGGTAGAATACAAAGAGATAAAAATACGACCTATCATATCTAAAACAATAGATTGTGAAAACTACCAAAATGCACTTGATGATTTAGATACAAGTGATACAAAAGATGCCATCGTAGAAGTAAAACTTCAAAACCTAACAACTATGCAATCAATTGATATACAAAACCAAGAGATAAAAGCACTTTTCCCACTTGCTATGAGTGTGAGTGTAAAAAGAGAGTTCAAAAAAGATGCAAACGAGGGCGCGACTTTAGATGATATTCAAGCTTTATCTTTAGAAGAGTACTTTTTAGACCATATCAAAGAACAAAGCGAAACCAAAGAGTTTGATAGACTAAAACCAAAAATTCAAGAACTATTTAGCAAGTACGAGGAGGCTTATGATGATACTTTGTAAGCTAAAACTTGAGAACTTTAAACGATACAAAACTTTCGAACTAGATTTTGATGAGGGTTTAGTTGGAATCATAGGTAAAAATGGAAGTGGAAAATCCACTATCTTCGAAGCGATACTTTTTGCACTTTATGGTGAGTTTAAAGATAGAGGTTATAAAGATATCGTTCGAAATGCCAATGCCACAGATAAAGATGCTGTAGTAGTAGAACTAAACTTTGAGTTTGACTCAATTGAGTATAAAGTAGTGCGAGAGTTTAGAGGAAAAGCCCTAAGTGCCAATGCCAAACTTTATAAAAACGGTGAACTAATAACAAGTGGTGCAAAAGAAGTAACTACAAGTATCATGAAGCTAACCAAGATGAGTAAAGAGGCTTTTCTACATACTCTTTTTGCCAGCCAAAAAGAGCTAACAAGTCTAAGTAACAGCAAACCAGAAGATAGAAAAAGAATGATAAGAAAGCTTCTAGGCTTGGAAAAAATCGACTACATAGAAAAAGAACTCATAGAAAAAAGTAGAGAATTAAAAAGAGAGATTTCAGCCTTTGCAGAAGTGCTTTTAAGCACAGAAGATATACAAACAAAAAAAGAGCAAATAAAAGCAAATGAAGCCATCAAAAAAACTTTAAATGAAGAGTTACAAACCCAAAGCAAACAAATAGATAGCCTAAAACTAAAAGAGCTAGATATAAAAAAAGAGCTTGACCTTTTTGCTAAAACAAAAGAGGCAAAACAAAAAGCCCTAAGTGAACTAAATCTTTTAAAAAATAGTATCAACTCAAATATAGAAAACCAAAACAAACTCTCAACCGAGCTAAAAGACCTAGAAGAAAAACAACTTCAATACAAAGCCCTAGAGCCTATAAAAAAAGAGTATGAAACCCTTCAATCTAATCTAAAAGAGCAAATACAACTAAAAGAGTACAGCCTAAAAAAAGAGGGCTTGATAAAAGAGCAAGTCCAATTAAGAGAGCAATACAAAAAAGCCAAAAATGACATAGCCCTTTTACAAAAAGAGTGCGAAGGTTTTGACTCACTAAGACAAAAAGAGCAAGAAACAAAAACCCAACAAGAGCAAATAAAACAAACCCTCACACAAATACAAGCAAAAGAAAAAGAACTAAACTCAAACATCTTCGCAGAACAAAGAGTCATAAACGACACCACAGCCAAAATACAACAAATCCAAGCCCTAGGCAAAGAATCCAACTGTCCAACCTGTACAAGACCACTCTTAGAAGAGTATGACAATGTAATAGACTCGTTAAACTCAACCATAAATGAAATACAAACAAACAAAATTACAAAGCTAAATAAACAGCTACAAGAAGTAGAAACAAATAAAAAAACAATAGAAACCCAAAAAGAGCAAATAGATAAAAACTTGAGTGAACTAAACTCACAACTTGCACTTATAAACAGTAAACAAAAAGATTTACAAAACCTATCAAGCCATCTAAACAATGTAGAGCAAAAAGGCAAAGAAAACAACGACGAAATAGCCAAACTAGATAAATACAGTTACGATGAAAACAAACACAAAACACTAGAAAATAGTTTCAATGAAATTTTACCAAAATATGAACAAATGAAGTCATTAGAAACCATGCTAAAAAGATATGATAGTGTAAAACAAGACCTAGAAAACATCAGCAAAAAAATCACAGAGCAAAACAGTACTTACGATACAAAAGAGCTAGACTACAAACAAATAGTCTACGATGAAACAGCACACATAGCCAAAGAAAAAGAGTATGAAGAACACCATCAAACTTATGAGCTAAAAGTAACACAACTAAATGAAATCAAAGTCAAAATAGCCCAATGCGAAGGTGAGATAAAAACCATCCAATCAAACCTAGACAACAACGAAATCCAAGAAAAAAAAGTACAAACAAAAAAAGACGACCTAATCGACTACGACAAAATCAAGCTAAGCCTAAGTGAATTCAAAACAAAACTAAACTCAAAAGTAGCCCCAAGAATATCAGACATAGCATCAAACATGTACGCCCAAATCACCAAAGGCAAATACCAACACATAGAAGTATCAAACGACTTCGACTTTTACATCTACGATGAAGGCAAAAAATACCCAATAGAGCGATTCTCAGGTGGAGAAATAGACCTAGCAAACCTAGTCTTGCGAATAGCCATATCAAAAACCCTAAGCGAACTAAGCGGAAGCTCACAAATAGGCTTCCTAGCCTTCGACGAAGTATTCGGAAGCCAAGATGAGGCAAGAAGAATGGAGATACTAGAAGCCTTTCATATGATAAAAGAGCAGTATAGGCAGATATTTTTGATAAGTCATGAATTAGAGATAAAGGAGATGTTTGAACATATAGTAGAGTTATAACCATCATCTTTTTGCCCAACTCGGCGTTGAATATAGAATTTAAATGCTCATGTACGACTAGTACACTCCGCTTGAAATTCAATCTTCGCCTTGATTAGGACAAAAATATGATGGTTATTGTGTGTTTAACATATGGAAGGAATTCCATTACAGATAAAAAGGGTGATGGGACGAATCGTTTGGATTTAAATTAACTTGGAGAGAAAATGATAAAAAAAATAAATAAGATTAAAGATTTCGGTATTTATAGTGATTATAGATTTGCAAGGGAACATACACCAGAGTTTAAAAAGTTTAATCTAATTTATGGTTGGAATTATTCTGGAAAAACTACATTATCTAGAATATTTCGTTCTTTTGAATTGAAAGATTTTAGTTCTGGGTTTGAATTATCAGAATTTGAAATTGAAGGTATTGATGGTAATAAATTCTCTCAAACTAATTTAGTTAATAATAATCTTCCAATCAGAGTATTTAATTCTGATTTTATAGAAGATAACCTCAAGTGGACTAACGAGGCATTTAATCCTATATTTATTCTTGGTGAAGAAAATATTGAGACTCAAAATAATATTGAGTATAAAAAGAAAGTTTTAGAAAGATTAAAAAGATTTCAATCTTTTCATAATAAAAATAGTAGTTCAATAATAAAAAATTTAAATAAAAAGAAAACAGATGAATCTTCACGAATAAAGAATGATTTACTACAACTTGTTGAGGCTTTTGGAAAGACACAAATTGAAAAATTTATTAATAAAATAAATGAAACCGAAAGTGAATTAGATACATTTATTTTAGATGAAGAAAATTACAATAAAGAATTTGATACATATCATTCTAAAAATATGAAAAAAATATTAAATGAGAATATTGATTCTAGTTATAATTTTAGTGATTTAATAGAAAAGACAAAAGATTTTGTTTCAGAAATCATAGTTTATGAATCTATAGAAGAATTAAAAAATAATCCATTAATTGAAAGATGGGTAAAGACAGGTATTGAGTTACATACTGAAGAAAAAGAAGTATGTAAATTCTGTAAAAATCCAATAAGCAGTGAACTATGGAATGAGTTGGGAAAACATTTTACTCAAGAGAAAACACTATTTGAAGAAAAAGTTAATAAGTTAATACTTGATGTAGAAAATAGAAAAATCAAATTGAATATTGAAGATGAAGCAAATATTTATGATGATAAACAAGAACTTTATTTAGAATGTAAAAATTTTATTAATGAAGAAGTAGAAAAAATTAATAGTTTATTAGAGAGTTTAATAATAAGTTTAAAAGATAAGTTAAAAAAACTTGAGGAAAAAGAAGTTTTTGATATTGAAATACCAACAAATGAGTTAAATACTAAGCTAGAAATACTTGTAAATTATATAAAAGAGAACAATGAAACTACTAATAACTATGCTTTTTTAAGAGATGAAGCGAAAAGAAAGTTAATTTATCATTATACTGCTAAATTTATGGACTTAGTAAATTATAATAATGAAATTGAAAAAAGTGAAAACGAGGATGAAAAAATAAAAAAAGCAGAAATTTTAATTACAACAATAGATATTGAAATAAAAAGTTTAGAATCTGAAATTTCAGAATCATTAAAAGGTGCAGAAAAAATAAATGAGTATCTAAAAATATTTTTTACAAAAGAAGATATTAAAATTGAACCAACTGAAAGTGAAGATAATTATCAATTAAAAAGATATGGACAAGTTGCAAAGAACTTGAGTGAAGGAGAGAAAACAGCCATTTCATTTGCTTATTTTATGGCAAATCTAGAGAACAAAGATTATGAAGAAAATAGTTTAAATAATATGATTATATATTTAGATGATCCAATTTCTAGTTTAGATTCTAATCATTTAATAAATGTTTATGCATTTATTAAAAGAGTGTTAAATGATGCAAAACAGATTTTTATCTCAACACACAATTTTGAGTTTTTTAATTTGATTAAAGATTGGTTCAGTGAAAAAAATAACAGTGTAAATCAAGGAAACAGAAGAAGAGAACAAAATGGACAAGAACCAAAACCTTTACCTTGTGAATTTTTTATGATAAAAAATAAATTTGAATCAGACAAAAGAATAGCAACAATAACTGAACTAGAAAAAACTTTAAAAGATTTTAAATCAGAATATCAATATTTGTATTATTTATTATATGAATTTAATCAAAAAGATGACTTTTCAATAAGTGAACTTTACCAAATTAATAATATAGCAAGACGTTTTATTGAATTGTTTGCAACATTTAAAATACCAAGAAGTGGAGACTGGAAAGGGAAAATTGAGAAAATTTTAGCAGATAACAGTCTTCAGGTTGATATAGAAAAAGTTTATAAATTAACAAATACTTATTCTCATCAAACTAATCCAATGAGTGTAATTACACATATTGATAAAGTTGAGGCAAAAAGTGGATTAAAAATTTTATTCGAAATTATTGAAAAATCAGACAAAATGCATTTTGATGCATTACAAAAACATTGTGAAAATTTAGTATAGAAAAGGAATATAAATGTCAATATCAGAGAGTAAAAAAGAAAAAATAGGGTCAATTTTTAATGGTAATCAATTTGTCATCCCATCATATCAAAGAAAATATAGTTGGACAAATAAAGAAAGAAAAGAATTTTGGGATGATATAAAAGAGGCAAGTAAAAACTCAATGAATCATTTTTTTGGTACATTGATTTTTAAAAAAATCACAGATATTTCTAATTTATCTGAAGTATATGAAGTTATAGATGGGCAACAAAGAACAACAACCTTATTTATACTGTTAAATGAATTAATAAGTAAATTAGATGATAATGAAATAAAAGAAGATTTGTTTGAAACTTTTATTAAAAAAAGAGAAAAAATAAAGTTATTACCTTTAGGAAATGATGAAAATTTTCTAAAGATAATGCTTTTAGATTTTAATTCTATTAATTTTAAGAATATTGAAAAGAGAAGTCAAAAAAATCTATATAATGCAAAAAAGTTTTTTTCTGATTTACTAGAAAGTTATAATCAAGAAGAGACTATAAAACTAATTAATTTTATTAGAAATAATGTAGAAGTACTAGTAATGGTAGTACAGAGTCAGTCAGAAGCAATAAGAATGTTTGAAATAATTAATGATAGAGGACTTGCATTAAGTTATTTAGATAAAATTAAATCAATCTTAATGCTATATTCTACAATGTATTTAGATGATAAATTGAATAATCTAATTAACACATCATTTGAAAATATATTTGATGCAAATGATGAAATCATGAATAAAAAAGATGAATTAAAAATATTGAATAGATTTGATGAAGATGAAACATTATTCATTCATCATTATATAAAAGCAAAATCATATTTGTCAGATACTTGGAATTATAGAAATGGTGCTAAAACGATATTTGAAAGTATAAAAAACAAATGTGAGAAAGTTAAAACTAATACACAAGATTTAGAAAAATTTATAAGTGATTATGTTGAAGATTTTTCAAATTTTTCACAAAGTTATTCAAAATTAGTTCTTTCAATAAGAGATAATATCAAATATATTGAAGCATTTCAATTTTTAGAGTTTAGTGCAACTTTATATCCATTAATTGTTATTTTATTTCAACAAAATAAACTAGATGAGCTATTGGATATTTTAATTTCTGTAGAGTTAAGAGTTTATAAGTTTAAAGGAACTAATCCTAGAGCGGATATTCCTTATTTATGTAATGAGATTGTTAAAGAAGATTGGACAATAGAAGAAATAAAAGAACAGTTGGAGTGGTTTAGAGGAAAATTTTTAAATGATGGAAGTTTCAAATATAGTTTAAGTGAAAATATTTATGGTAATAATGCTATAAAATATATTTTATTAAAACATAATAATTCTTTGAATTCAAAAAAGATAACGTTATTTAAAGATTTTAACAATTTGCAAGTTGAGCATATTTTCCCTCAAGGAAGTGATAGCGGTGTCACCTTCGATGTAACATCTTTTGGCTTTGACGATAGTGAGGATTATGAATACACTAAAGATACTATTGGTAATTTAACATTATTAGAAAAAAATCTTAATTCTGGTAAAGAAGTATCAGATTTAACACCAGATGAAAAAGTTAGTGGTTATTTAAAATCAAAAGTTACAGAAACAAATTTATTAGCAAGTGAAATTGACAAAAATAGTTTTCAAAAAGTTAATGTTGAGTCTAGAAGTAAAAAAATAATTGAATTTTGTCTAAAAAACTTTTAACATGAACCTATCTAAATCCCTCTACACAAAAGGTATCCAGTGCCCCAAAGCACTTTGGCTTAAAAAATACAAGTCAAGTGTCTTAACACCACCAGATGAGCAAGCACAGGCTATATTTGAAACGGGAAATGTAGTAGGGGACTTAGCTTGCGAGCTTTTCCCTGATGGTAGGGAAGTGCCATATACTACAAACTATGATGAGATGATATTTACTACAAAAAAGTGGATGGAAGAGGGTATATCAAATATCTATGAAGGCATACTTATCATGGTAGATATTTTAGAGGTAGATAGTGATGGTGTATCTATCTATGAGGTTAAAAGTTCAACTGAAGTAAAAGATATATATCTTCATGATGTATCTATTCAGTATTATGTTTTACAAAACTTAGGTTTTAGTATAAAAAGTGCAAGTGTAGTACATATAGACAATGAGTATGTAAGAGGCGATGAACTAGATATCAATGAGCTTTTTAAAATAGTCGATGTCACAAGTGAAGTTGAGACTTTACAGTCAAATATCCCAAGCATATTAAAAGAGTTTGAAACCTATCTTGAAGATAAAGTAAATGAGCCAGATATAGATATAGGAAAACATTGTAACAAACCTTATGAGTGTGATGCTAAAAACTATTGTTGGAAAGTTCAAAGAGAGATACCTGATTATTCTGTATTTAATATCTTCAATCTAGGAAGTAAAAAGCAAGTTGAACTTTACACTCAAGGTATCATAAGATAGGGGTCAGGTGATAACGATAACACACTTGCTTAAGATTGAATTTCCAATTATAATTTTATAGATAAAGTTTGCGACTAACGCATTTTAGTCCAGACTTTGTTGAAGCCGAGCACTTTGTTTTTTAAAGCGGAAAAAGCCGAAACTGTTTGACGAAAAAAAGTGATAAACTCACTTTTTCGAGGAGTTTTGCAGGCTAGCTTTAAAAAGTGAAGAGGGAGGGAACTTCAGCTTCAACAACTCGTCTGGTTGCTTTTTGTCTTACTTTTTACAACTAAAAAGTGAGAAAGCGGAGAACTTTGTTCTTCAAGAGATGGAATGAATTTAAAAAATAAAAAACTTGGGGTCAGGAGATAACGATAACTTTCTTTTAAATTACATAGATTAGAATATTACAAAATGCAATATATATAAACAAAAATATTTTTTAATGTTATCATTCAAGAAATAAACTGGAGTATTTTATGGAAACTGAAAGATAGGGGTCAGGTGATAACGATAACTTTTTTAAATTATATAGATTTAGATATTACAAAGTGCAATACTTTTAAAATAAAAGGGTCAGGTGATAATGATAACACACTTGCTTAAGATTGAATTTCCAATTATAATTTTATAGATAAAGTTTGCGACTAGAGTATTTTAGTCCAGACTTTGTTGAAGCTGAGCACTTTGCTTTTTAAAGCGGAAAAAGCCGAAACTGTTTGACGAGAGAAAAGTGATAAATTCACTTTTTCAAGGAGTTTTGCAGGCTAGCTTTAAAAAGTAAAGTGGGAGGGAACTTTAGCTTCAACAATTCGTCTGGTTGCTTTTTGTCTTACTTTTTACAACTAAAAAGTGAGAAAGCGGAGAACTTTGTTCTTCAAGAGTTTTGCATACAGTTAAAACTATTTATAAAATATTATATTTCAAATAACTTTTTACTGTACATCTTTACTCATTCCGACTTTCTTTTGTGATGTTAATCCTGCTTGCAGGCAAAAAGAAAGTAGCAAAGAAATCACCCACAACATTTCGAAGGGAAACTATATTAATGCAAAAATATTTTCACATCTTTTTCTATTAGACTTTTAATATAAGAGTTTAAAGAAATGCCCATTTTTAAAGCATTTCTAACAGCAGCCATATGTAACTCACTTCCTGTTCGTACGTTGAAAACACCCTTAAAAGCTTTTTGAGGTTCACGCCCTAGTTGTTTGCAAGTTTCTATATACTCATCAACTGCATTTTTAAAGTTTTTTTCTAAATCATTCGCATTATTGGCTTCAAAAGTTACTAAATCATTTATCATATCTAACTTACCAAAGAAGCATTTGTCTTCTTGAGAGTATTCAATAGTGCCAATATATCCGTTGTATTCAATAGTATTAGACATTTAGATAATCTCCTTTAATTTATTCTGTATTTGTTTTATAATATAAACTTTTAAAATATCACTTGGATGTGGTTTATGAAGATTTAAAAGTAAATCTTTTTCTTTACTGTAAAATTTTATTGCAGAACCAGCACCTTCAATCTTTTCAAAGCCTAAAGAATTAAGTAATGAATTTAATTCTTTAAATGTTAAATCTTTTCTTGGAGGAATCTCCAGAAATTTTAATAAAAGTTTATCTTTTTTACTCATAATTATAGTACCATATTTTAGTTACAAATGCAAATAATATTTTGACATAATAAGAATTTTTAATTAAGACCATTATTTTCTCCTTTTATATTAGAAATATTAACTAGTTTTAGAAAAGATAATCAAAAAAATTACAATATGTAATAAATATAAGTAAAAAATAAGTTAGGTGATAATAATCCTTGTAAGAAATTGAATCTCTACCTTTAAATACATTAATAGGGTATTTTAATCTAGCCTTTAATCAAAAATTTGGACAGGTAACTCTAAATTTTAATCTAAATATATTACATCTAGATCTTCTTCTTGAGTATTATTTTTAATATATTCTAAAGCTTTAAGTGCAAGAATATATTTTATATTATTTACATCCACATTTTCAATAATCCAAAGTAAATAATCACTATCCACATCAACCCATTTATAATTAGAAAATTTTCCAAAACCAATCTTTTGGGTTTCTATTGGGGAGTTATATGTTTTTTCTAATTGTTCTTTGGCTTGTACATTCCCCATATCAGCAAGACCATTAAGATATTCAGTTGATAGTTTATCCCACTCTAAACCATTATATATACCAAAATCAATTGTATCTGACATCTAGATGATTCCTTTAGTTTATTTTATGATACTATTTTCTAGTTGGGGATATATTTAAAGCAAAAGTTGATTTGTGAATTTAATGTTAATTCTAGTACATTAGTCCTTCGTATAAATAACAAGTGATAGATAAATCACTAATCAAAAAGGAATTTTATGACTCTTTCTAAAGTCGATGATTATGGAATAAAAGAATGGCATCCCGTGACTAAAATAGTATTAGGGTTTATAATTCTCTATACTTATATCGCTATAGCTTCTATTCCTTTATACTATGCAGAAATTAATTCTATCAAGGCAAATATCTCATCGTATAGGGATGCTTTTTGGTTATTACAAATGGCAGCTAGTACAATAGGTTTTGGAGATGTTTATCCTACTACTGAAATAGGAAGAGCAATTGTGGCTGTCTCATTTTATGTTGGTGTTGGAATAGCAGGTTTTATTGGTGCTACTATTGCTGGATTTTTTACAGATTTTACAGATAAATCAGTTCAAAATAGAGAGCTACGAAGACAAAATGAACAAATAATTGAATTACTGAAGAAACAAGAAAAAGGCTTTTTTGAAAAAGAATTATAGGAATTATATTCTTGAGTTTGAATATTCACAAGCGAGGCTAAGAAAAGCTTTAGAATAAGCTAGGCTAAATAGCCTAACTTACTTTTTATATCACTCCAAGTTTATTTAAAAACAATAAAACTATTGCAATAGGTACAATAAATCTTATTAAAACTAGCCAGATTTTAAATACTGTTTGGGGAACATATTTTGTAAAGATTTGTTTTAATTTGTTTGTATCTGTAAAGAAACCTAAGAAGATACAAGTTATAAATCCTGATATTGGCATAGCTATAGAAGAAGTTAAATAATCCAACCAATCAAACAAATTTTTATCAAAGAATGTTAATAAAGAACCATACTCTTTACTCATAGATAATAAAGCAAAAATACCTAAAATATAAAAAAATGATCCAGCAATTACAGTTGCCTTTTTTCTTGTTATTTTATATGTTTCCATTAAATACATTAATGGTGGTTCTAGTAGTGAAACTGCTGATGTAATACCTGCAAATAATAAGGCTACAAAAAAAGCTAAAGCAATTATTTGTCCAAATATTCCCCATCCTCCAAATATTAATGGTAATGATATAAATACAAGACCAGGACCAGCTGTACTTTTTGCACCTGCTGCAAAAAGGAAAGAAAAGATGATAACTCCTGCAATTAATGCAACAGCTGTATCAACCATCGCAACCATTATAGAAGACTTTATAAAGTTTCCATCTTTTGGCATAGAAGCAGAGTAAGTGATAATAATAGCCATACCAAGAGACAATGTAAAAAATGCTTGTCCTACAGCTGCTAAAATTGCATTTTCGTCTATTTTTGACCAGTCAGGCATAAACATAAACTCTAAAGCTTGAGAAAAAGAATCAAGGGTAAAAGAGTATGCTAATAGACCCAAAAGAATAATTGCAAGTAAAGGCATTAAGATTAAATTTAATTTTTCAATACCATTTTTTACACCCTTTGAAATAATATAAATCACTGTTGCAGTAACAATAGTATGAAATAAAATTTGTAATCCTATCTTTTCAGTAATTAGTGTTGTAAATACTGTTTTGGATTCTTCTAAAGTAGTTGGAAGTCCTGTAAAAGATATAATAATGTAATTTAAAATCCAACCAATAATAAAAGCATAAAAAGATAAAATTACAATTCCAGAAAATATTTGAAATCCTGCCCATCTCCAGTTTTTGTTTTTTGATTTTGAAACAATTTGATATGCAGATGCTGCGTTTGCTCTTGCTTCTCTACCTATATACGATTCTGCAATAAAAATTGTTAGACCAATAAAAGCAATAGCTAACAAATAGATAATTACAAAAGCTCCTCCACCATTCTCTCCTGTTACATAGGGGAACTTCCAAATATTACCAAGTCCAACAGCAGATCCTGCCGCTGCTAAAATAAATCCGACTCGTGAGAATTTATTCACCATCCAAACCCTTTTTTTAATTTTTTTTTATTATAGTGAAATAAAAATGAGATTTAGGGTAAATTTAGCGATTTAAGGAGCGATTTAGGATTTAGAGCTAGGGGAGAAATAATAATTACATTTTTAAAATATATTTATTAATGTTATTATATAAAAAATAAACTAGAGTATCTCATGGAAACGGAGCATATAAATTTACTAAAAATAGATGATATTATGCATATAATACTTTTAAAACCAAAAGTTTTGTAACAGAAATTACTAGTATAATACAAAAAATAAACTCATAAATTCAAATGATGAAGGTAAGTAAATGAACCTATCCAAATCCCTCTACACAAAAGGCATCCAATGTCCCAAAGCACTTTGGCTTAAAAAATACAAGCCAAGTGTATTAACCCCACCTGACGAGCAAGCGCAGGCTATATTTGATACAGGAAATATAGTAGGGGACTTTGCTTGTCAACTTTTCCCTGATGGTAAAGAAGTACCTTTTACAAGGGAATATGATGAGATGATTGCTACAACTAAAAAGTGGCTTGATGAGGGATTGTCTAATATCTATGAAGCTACTTTTAATTATGAGGGTATTTTAGTCATGGTGGATATTTTGACTATAAGTGAGAGTGAAGTATCTATCTATGAAGTTAAAAGCTCAACTGAGGTAAAAGATATATATCTTCATGATGTATCTATTCAGTATTATGTTCTTAAGAGTTTGGGTTATAAAATAAAAAGTGCTCATGTGGTACATATAAATAATGAATATGTAAGAGGTGATGAGCTAGATATAAATGAGCTTTTTAAAATAGTAGATGTCACAAGTGAAGTTGAAACAATGCAAACAAATATTCCAAATATCTTAAAAGAGTTTGAAACATATCTAAGTGATAAAGAAAATGAACCAAATATTGATATAGGAAAACATTGTAATAAACCTTATGAATGTGATGCTAAAAACTATTGTTGGAAAGTACAAAGAGAAATTCCAGATTATTCTATATTTAATATCTTCAATCTTGGAAGTAAAAAACAAATCGAACTTTACAATCAAGGTATCATAGATATAGGTGATATTCCACAAGATTTTGATATGACTGCAAATCAAAAACAAGCAGTAGAAAACTATAAATTAAAAGTAAGCTACATAGACAAAGAAAATATCAAAGACTTTTTAGAAAGTCTAACTTATCCAATCTACCACTTAGACTTTGAAACTTACCAACAAGCCATACCACAATACAAAGGACTAAAACCCTTTGAACAAATCCCTTTCCAATATTCACTTCATATAGAGCATGAAGATGGAACGCTAGAGCATACAGAGTATTTGGCACAAGATGGAGTAGATAGTAGATATGAACTAGCTCAAAGGTTATGTGATGATATACCAAATGAAGGTACAGTACTAGCTTATAACATGAGCTTTGAAAAGGGTGTGATAAAAAGACTATCAAACTCATTTGCTGACCTTGAAGAGCAATTATTAGCTATAAATGAAAACATACAAGACCTAATGACACCTTTTCAAAAGAAATGGTTCGTAACTCCAAGTATGAACGGAAGCTACTCTATAAAGTATGTCCTACCAGCACTTGTACCAGAGTTTGAAAAAGCTTATAAAGACCTTGTTGGTGTACAAAATGGAAGCCAAGCTATGAATGCCTTTGCCAGTATGAGTAAGCTAGAAGAGGGTGAAAAGATGAAACTTAGAAGTTCACTTTTACAGTACTGTAAACTTGATACTTTGGCTATGGTGAAAGTGTTGGAGAGATTGAAAAATATATTTTTATGATATTAAAGTTTTTAATTAAAAAGCTTTAATATCATAAAAAGTATTTATTTAAAAATCTTTTTATAAATATTTAAAATAGTATCCAAAAGAGCAGCTATGACTGGACCTAAAATAATACCTATAGGCCCAAAGGATGTGATTCCTCCAAGGATAGATATTAGTATTACAATATCGGGAAGTTTTGCGTCATTTCCAACAATCCATGGTCGTAAAAGATTATCAACCAAACCTACTACTAATGTCCCCCATATAATAAGACCTATTCCCCATCCCATACTACCTGTAACTATAAGATATATAGCTGCTGGTAACCACACTAAGGGAGCCCCTAATCCTGGAACAGAAGAGAGAAGAAAAACGATAGTTCCCCAAAATACAGGTCCATCAATTCCTGTAACCCAAAATGCTATTCCTACTAAAAGAGCTTGAATGACTCCAATAACTACTATGCCTTTAAGTGATGCTCTAGTGACCATTACTCCACGGTTCATAAGTTTGTCATAATCTTTTTTAGAAAGAGGGAGTAAAGAGGCAAGTGAGTCTAATAATTCTCGTCCATGTATTAGAAAGTAAAACATTGCATAAAGCATAATGAATAAACTCATAATAAAACCAACTGTTCCTTTAGTAGCACTTGATAAACTTGAAACTAACCAGCTACCCATTGCACTAGTTGCATCAGATGCTTTCTTTAAAATAGTCTCATTTAGAGAATTAAACTTTTCTTGTAAAGGTAACCAATCAGGCAGTTGTTGACTTATAGAGAGATTATTGTCTAAGATTTCTTTTACTATGGGACTTGTTTTTTGACTAAATTGAATTGCTTCTTTTGTTACCATACCTGTAAGCCCTGCCAAGGGAAAACCTATAGCCAAAATAGATATAATTAGCACAGTAATAGCTGCCAATGCAGATTTGTTTTTGAAATAAAAAAGAATCTTACGATAAAGAGGATAAAGTAGTCCTGTAAAGATTGCTGCAAGTACAAGAGCTATTAAAAACTCTTTTATCATTCCAATGAAGCCCATTAAAACTATGAACAACAACAGTAGTATAAAAGCTTTTTGAAACCTATCGGGTATATTTCCTTGCATCATTAAGTTCCTTTGGTATCATATAACTATTATAATATAACAATATTCTAATTAAATTCTAGAAAATAAAGTTACTATTTTTCATCCAAAATTCTATCTTCCATTTTTGAAATAGCAGATCTTAATATTTTACTATCAAAACCAAATTCTTCTGCTTTTGTAACTGCCTCTTCAATAATTTTAGAATCAAAAGGTTTTACTATATTACATAGTTTTTTTACAACATGTAAAATTTGAGCATGTTTTTTATGTTCTGGTAGAGCTTTATTGGGATTGTCACTAAATTTTATATAATTGATAATATTTTTAGTCAAATTCCAGTGTTTAAATATAGCAGAAGTAACTTCTGCTGTTGTCATACCAACATACTCTTTTTCAATGATATCTAATTTATCAAAATTATTCAAAATCTTTTGTGAGAACTCTTGGGTTTTATTCTCTTCTACAATGGCATTATTTATGATAAATTTTCCACTCTCTTGCAAAAAAGCAGAGAGGACTAATTCATTTCTTAGTTCATTGTCAAGTCTTCCAATCCAAAGATTTACAAGGTTTGATTGCATATTTGCTATTCTCAAAAAATCATCACTTGAAGCATTGTATGCATTTAAATCACTATCTAAAGCTCTTTTTATACCACTTCCTAAAGCAATAGAAATTGTAAAATTAACACCCAATAAATTAACTGCTCTATTTAAAGTATCAACTTTGCTCACAAATCCAAACATTGCAGAATTTGCTGTTTTTAATATACTTGAAACCATAAGAGGATCTTGTTCAATAATTTTACTTAATGCTTCAATATCATAATTACTAGTACTTTTAAAATCTTCAATATCAAGTAAGGTTTTAGGTAAAGGAGCCAAGGTATCAATCTTTTTTAGAAGTTCAATGTATGTCATATAAATCCTTAAATATAATAGTTATTTATCAATGCTCTGTTAAAGAGTTTTTAGCTATATCTTTTAATGGTTTTATTAAGTATCTTAAAATACTTTTCTTACCCGTCAAAATATTAATATTAGCAGCCATACCAGGTAGAATTGGTGTTTTTTTATCAAATCCAAGTTTATTAGCTTTTACTTTTATAAAGTAGTTTAAATTACCAAGTTTATCTTCTGTGCTATCAGGAGATATAGATATAATCTCACCTTCTAATAATCCATATCTTGAAAAATCATAAGCAGTTATTTCTATAGAAACTTTTTGATTAGGCCATATTTGTGCTCTATCTGATGCTCTTATTTTTGCTTCAATAATTAAAGAATCTTCTATAGGTGTTATTTCTGCTATATTGTCTCCTGGTTTAATTATTCCACCTACTGTATTAAAATAAAGTTTATTAACTATCCCATTAACAGGACTTATTACAAATTTTCTTAGTTCTCTATCTTCACTTGCTTTATATTTTTCTTCTATTTGTTTAATCTGAAGATTTACTTCTGATAATTGTTTTAGATTTTTTGATAATATCTCAGAATTTACATTTTTATATTTTTTTTCAGACTCATTTATCTCTTCTTGGGCAATTGGAATTTTACTTTTTAATTCTTGTATTTCTGTTACAAGTGTTTGTTTTTTCGATAATTCTACTAAATAATTCTTTCTTGAAATAATGTTCTTTTTAAGTAAGGCATCTTGAATTTCCATATTCTCTTTTGCAAGTTCAAATTCCATTTGGATATTATTAAATTTGGTTTTCAACTCTTCTAGTTTTAGTTTTTTTTGTTCTAATTGGTTTTGAGCAATACCAATTAATCTTTTTTTATTGGCCATTTCTTCATTATAAATATCAACTTCATTTTTTATTATGTTGTCCATATCAAAAGTTAATTCAGAAGGAAAAGATAACTCTTTGTCTTCTATTAGTGCTTCTAATCTTTTTGCTTTTATTTTAAGTGCCATTATTTCTAAATTTTGTGATTTTTTATCTGCCATAAAATATTTATTTTTGATTCTATATAAGATATCACCTCTTTTTACTCTATCACCTTCTTGAACCAAAATTTCTGAGATGATACCACCTTCAAAGTGTTGTAGTATTTTTGTTTGTCCTGATGGGATTACTTTCCCTTCACCTTTTACTACTTCATCAATATCTGTAAATGTTGCCCAAATAAAAAAAATCACTACAAATAAAATCATAGGATAAACAACTATTCGGTAGTTCCAATCTTCATCTTGGTAATATAGCTTCATCTTTTTACCTCTGGATTTCTTAGGGCTTGTAGAACAGCATCTCTTGGTCCATTTGCAACAATTTTTCCATCATTTATAACTATAATCTTATCAACTAACTCTAAAGCTGCAAATCTGTGTGTAATTAGAATCAAAGTTTTGTCTTCTACAATATTTTTCAAATTAATCATTAATTTCTTTTCTAATCCAACATCTAATCCTGTTGTTGGTTCATCTAAAATCAAAATTGATGGGTCATTTGCTATTGCTCTTGCAAGACCTACTAAGTGTCTTTGTCCTGTACTTAGATTAGAACCTCTCTCACCAACTGGTATTCCATCACCTTGTCCGCTTTTTTTAACTAAATCTTCTAATCCTGTCAATTTAATTAATTCCATCATCTTTTCTTTACTGATAGGTTTTGATAGCTCAATATTTTCTTTTAGAGTTCCATTGAATAAAAATGGTTCTTGTGCCATTACCCCTATATTATCCCTTATTTCAACAGGATGTATTGTTGTGATATTATGATTATCAATAAAAATACTACCTTGTGTTGGATGAAGTAAACCTGTAAGCAGTTTTAATAAAGTAGATTTACCAGCACCTGTTTGCCCAATAATCCCTATTTTTTCACCTCTATTGATTTTTATATTAATATTATCCAATGATGGATACTTTGCATTTTTAAAGTAAAAAGAGACATTTTTTAGTTCGATATCTCCATGTAGTTTCCCAAGTCCTATCTCAATATTCTTTTCATTTTCTAATGGCAAACTCCAAAAATCTCTAAGATTTGTAAGTGAGTCTTTTATCTCTTTAAACTTTATGACCATAGATGAGATATTTATAACTGGTACCATTGCTCTACTTGCCAATATTGTTACAGCAATTAATCCACCCACACTTAAGTTTTTGTTTGATATTTCAAATACTCCTACAGCTATTACAAGAATTGTTGTTAGTTGAATAAGTGATTGTGAAATATTAATAGCAAAAGTATTTACTTTTTGTATTTTCACTTGAACATCTTCCGTATGTGAGATGATACTTCTCCATTTGAAAATTTTAGATGATAGTGCATTTGATAGTTTAACCGTATCTGTTCCTTGAATAGATTCAATTAAAAAGTTATGTTTAGATTGCACATTATCCAGATGTTTTTTACTCAAATTAGAAATAGGTATTTGTAAAGATAAATTTATAACTATAATAGTTATTGAAATAAAAAGTGGAACCATCGCAACAGTTGATGAAATTAAGAAGATTGTAATCAAAGCAAAAAAGAAAAATGGGAAATCAATCAGTTGCATAATCGTTCTAGTCGCGAAAAAATCACGAACAGTTGAAAGTTCTTTAAATAAATTAACTTTAGCTCCTGTCATCATTACATCATATTGTGCTTGTAAAGCTAAAACTCTTTTCATAAGTGCTTCTTCAAAATAAATAGAGAGTTTTTTACCAGTTTTATCAATAATATGACTTCTTGCACTTTTAAATACAAGGTCAAAAATCAATACAATAATTAGACCAAGACTTAGTACAAAAAGTGTATCATAAGCAGCATTTGGAACAACTCTATCATATACAATCATAGTAAAAAGAGGTGTAAACAAAGCAAAGATATTGATAAAAAAAGTTAAAACACCAACTTCAACATAAGATTTCCAAAAAGATTTAATAGGATTCCAAAACCAATTGTTATCTATAGCCTTATCTAATAACTCTTTTTTTGTATCTTCTCTAAAAATCAAGATTGCTGTATTGTATTTTTTCAACTCTTTATAGGTGATTTCAGTTACTTTTTCTCTCAAAGAATCATATATTTCTATTTTTTTATTTGCAACATTTTTTCTATAAATTACAGAGTTATTATTTTCATCTAATATTATGCATGGGAGAAAATGTGAAGGAATATCTTGAGCATTTAAATCTTTTTGGATACAAACTAATCCAATTTGTTCACAAACTGTAAAAATTGAGTCAATATCAAAATCATCATCTTTTATGGCATCTAAACTTAATATGGTATTTACACTAACTTCACCATAATAAAAATCTAGCATATATTTAAAAGTAGGTAGAAGATTTTTTATAGCATTCAAAATAAACCTTAGTATTGTAAAATCGAGGAAATTCTAACCAAAACATCCTTATAAGAAAGTAATAATTTAAGTTATACTTATGTTTTTATAATGTATCATTGTCACTTATTAAAATTTAGGAATAATTAAGAATGTTTACATTTATCAAGCGACTTCAAGAGTTAATTGCAAAGTTAAAAAAGAATAAAGGTATGTGGTTTACTACCTTAACTGTTTTATCTGTTATGGGAATCTTTTTTTGTATGTATGTAATAACTACAATGACAGATAGAGTTTCAAAAGAAGTCTATGCAAGTATGACTAAAAATTATGAAAACATTTTAAATATAAGAATAGAAAATAAAAAGAAAGAGTTTGAAAAGCTATTCGTTTCTATCGAGCAAAATGGAACACTATTAGGTGGAATTGAAAAAAATAATAAAATCATGTATGAAGCAATTTCAAATTACCTAAATGAAGAATTTTTAAAAATGGGATATCCAGATTTAAAAATAAAAATTTATAATGTTGAAAATAAAGATAAGGTGTTAAGAAATACAATTAATACTGTAATAAATACTAAAAAGCCTCTTTTTGGGGCAGAAGTTTTACCTGAAGGTGTCTTTTATGAATATCTCTCTCCTTTAATAAGAGATGGGGAAGTCTTTGGTGTTGTGGAGTTTAGAGATTCTATACACTCTTTTCAAAGTGATTTCTTAAGACAAGGTAGTGACTATGTTTTTATTTTAGATAAAAAGATGTTGCCTTTTATATCTTTAGAATATAAAAATAATAAATATGAAGAAATAAACGAACAATTCATATTTGAGAAAGTAAGATATGATACTCTTTTTTCAACAACGATTAAAAATATTGAAGAAGAAAAATTTCATAAATTTTTACAATCAAAATATATTGTAGATGATGGTTATTTTAGATCATTAAAGAAAATTACAGATATAAATGGTGCAGAAATTGGATATATGATAGTAGGTGAAACTACAGAAAGTAGTGGTGGATTTGTTCATATTGCTGAAAACATGACAAATACCGTAACTACAGTTGCTTTAGGGCTTATTATATCTATTATTTTATTTTTATTTTAAGGTGAGTAATGAGAAGACTTAAAATATTAAAAATATATTTTATATTTTGGCTTTTTATATTTTTCTTAGTCTTTGCAAACTTTGATAGTTTCATAAGCTTTTTTATGGCGACTTTGACTTTTAATATTGCCGTACTTACAATTTTGGGAATTGGTATGGTTATTGTCTATCATGCTGCATTTAGACTAACAATGCTTGCTGGTACATTTGGAATATTGGCATATAAAAAAGGTGATGAATTAATTTATTATCTAAAGGGCATTGACAAAATTATGCCTGCTAATATTGCTCATATGTTTTATAAAAGAGCAAAATCTGGTACTTTGTATTTTACTCAAAGTGAAGCAAAAGATGTAACAACTTGGTTGGAAGAGAAGTTTGAGAATCAAAAAATATATATAAACTTCTTTACTGCAACTGCATTAATGATAGGTCTTTTTGGGACATTTACAGGACTTTTAAAATCAATTGATGAAATGGGTGCTATTGTATTATCTCTAGGTGGAGATATTAATTTAACTGAGGTTATTGGTAGTTTCTCAGGACCTTTAAGTGGTATGGCAATTGGATTTGGTTCATCATTATTTGGTGTTGCTACTGCTATTATTTTAAGTTTAAAAACATATATTCTAAGTAGGAATCAAGAAACCTTTATAGAGGGTATTGAAGATTGGATGAAGGGTAAAATCATTGATACCCAATCTGATGAAGTAATTCAACAGTTCAATGAGGCCTCAGGAATTCGTACAACTGTTACTAATGGTGTAAGCTCTTCTAATCAAGGTAGTGGTATCTCTGGGGAACTTGTTATTCGTAAGTTTTTAGATATCTTTTCTGAGTCAATGAGTGAGTTGAAAGATGATCTTAAAAAAAGTAGTGAAGCAAATGAAGTTTTATTTAAAATTTTATCTGATAATTTAGAATCAAGTTCAAAAATAACTGGGAATCAACTTACTTTATTAGAAGGTATTAATAATTCAATTAAAGAATTAAATATAAATCAATATAGTAATTCTAATACTTTAGATGAGTCATTACAAAGCTTAGCAAATATTGCAACAAGTCAGAATAAAAATATAAGACAATTATTAGAAGTACAAAACCAAAATAATGAAATGATGATGGATTTTATGAATAAATTTGATGCAAGATTATCTAAAATTGAAAACAAGTAATTGGGTGAATAATGGGTAAAAAACGCGTTGAAGAATTTAATCCTTGGCCACCATTTGTTGATATTTTTTCATCTGTAATATTAGTTTTATTACTTTTTTTACTGATTACTATTGTTAATATTGCTTATTATGCACAATTTAAATTCAAAGTTTCTTACACTGGAACAATTGCTACAAATGAATTAATCCTTCAAAATAATACTCCTCAAGTTTCTAAAAAAGAAAAAATTGATGTAAAGATAGATGATCCTATAGAAAAAACAGAAGATATTGGTGATATTCAAAGTGCTGGTAAAGATTTAAGCAGAATTTATCAAGATGAAAACACAAAACAAAAAATAATTTCATCTGATGATTATCTTGTGATTAATTTTGGAAGTGAAACTGTAAAGTTAGATGATCCAATTATTGTTCAAATTAAAGATTTTATTGCAAAAATGAAAAAGAAATATCCTAATAACATTGTTCATGTAAGTGCTGTTGACCCCACAAATCAAATTAGTGCTACAGTGATGAAACAAATATCATTAGCTCGTACTATAAATGCAAGAAATCTTGTTAGAAAACTTAACTATAAAAGAAAAGATGTACAAGTTAATTTATTAAATCCAAAGAGCTTAAATATTAATAATAAGAATGAATTTGGTTATATTATTCTTAGAGTAGAGAAGAAGTAGTGTTGAGAAAAATTGAATTATCTATTTTATTTATATTTATTACATTTAATTTATTGTTTGCTAATAGCTCAAATAATAATGAGTCTGTAAAAGTAGAAGTAACTGCAAAAAAGTTTCTTGAAAAGACTAAGGGTATGGAGAGAATTTCAGGAAAAGATGTAGGAAAGACTGCAATTGTTTCTAAACCTATTGAAAAAAGTTTGAAAAAAATTTTTGGTGAAGAAACTACAACTGATGTAAAAAAATACGAAAAGGTAACATTGATAGATGTAGTATTGGAGACTATTTCAAATAACTATAAAGTAAAAGTTGCTAGAGAAAAAGTAAGACAAGCACAAATTGATTTGGATACTGCGTACTCAGGATATAAACCAACTGTTGATTTAGAATATAGTAATGCTCGTACTAAATTAGATCCAAGCGATGATGGTCCTAATAGTGATGCAAATAAATATAATGATGAAACAATAAAACTTCAATTGAAGCAAAATTTATATGCAGGTGGTGCTACTGAATATAAAATAAAAGGTCTAAAAAAGAGTTTAGAAGTTGCAAAAAATCGATATGAACTATCAATAGCAACAGAAATTCAAAATGCTATTAAAGCATATATGGGAGTTGTATTCTCTCACCAATCACTATTAGTTACAGAATCTAATATGAAATCACTTAAAAGAATATTGGAAATAGTTACAACAAAATATAACTTGGGTGCTGCTACTATTGGAGATTTGAATTCTATTAAGGCTAGTGTTTCAAATGCAGAAACAAAACTTAGTAAAACAAACTCTAAGTTTGTGGAAGCATTGAAATATTATGAATATATTGCAGGAGAAAAATTCAAAGATACTTTACCTTATGAGTACAACTTTAAAATAAAAGTTGGTGAATTAGAAAAGTTGATTGAAGAGAGCTTTGAAAATAATTTGAATATTGTTAGTTATCGATTGACTATTGAATCTGAGCGTAATAAATTAAAAAGTGCACAGGCTTCATTTAAACCTAAAGTTGATTTTGAATTATCTCGTACAAGAATCTTCAATAAAGACACTTTACCTGAGGACTTTTATATTCAAAATAGAACTTCTGCAATGATTAAAGTTAAGTACAACTTATACAATGGCGACAAAGATTATAACAAGGTTTTATCGGTATATAGTACTATTAGAGAAGTTAGATATAAAATTGAAGAAGAAAAAAGAAAACTAAAATGGATAATTTCAAACTTGCATCAATCTTTACATTCACAAGATGATTCTATTCAAAGTACAATTGATGAAGTAGAATCTTCAGCTGTTACAGTAGAATCTTATTGGGAAGCTTTTAAAAATGGAGAACAAGATTTACTAACACTTTTAACTGCACAAAGACAATTAAATACTGCACAAGTCTCTTTGATAGAATCTTATCAAAATAGGTTAAATGATTATTATAAACTATTATTTGAGTCAGGTGCTCTTGTAGCTCATTTTCAATTAGACCCTACAAAAGATAATTTTATAGATTTTACAAAAAGTAATTATAAAAAGAAAAACTTAGCACTAAGTGCTGAACAAGTAGATTTAATGGAATTTGCAAAAAGAAAAGAGAAAAAAGAAAAACAAGTTGCAATTCAAAAAGTTGATACTTTAGAAGATATTCTAAAATTCAAAGATAAATTTTTAGATACTGATGATGATTATTTTACAATTTATATTGGAAAGTTCAAATCTATTTATGATACTTTTAATTATATAAAAAGTAATAAGTTCTATAAACAATCTTTTATGGTAGATGAATTAGAAAATTATAAATTTAAAAATGTTTTAGCATATGGTATTTTTGAAACAAAAAAAGATGCTAATACAGCATTGGATTCATTGAAAAAAGTTGAAAATAAAAAGTATAAAGTTGTTTCAATAGGAAAGGTAAAAGATTTATATAAAACATATATTGATGGATATGATGAACTAAAACCAAAAGAACTAGTTGAAACAAGAACAATTAAAATGGTACCAAAAGCACCTTCAGAGTATTTTACAAATAAAGAGTTCAAAGATAAATTTTTATTAGCAAATGAAGATTATTATACAATTAATCTTGCCACTTTATCAAATCTTGATAGTGTAGTAAGACTAGTTGAGCGTGAGAATCTTTATGATAATTCATTTATTTTTAGATATGGTCCAAAAAAAGAATGGATAAAAATTGTTTATGGGGTATATGATAGTTATGAAAAAGCAGAACTTGCCTTGGCTTCATTATCTAATGATTTAAAAGATAAATATTTTCCTATTATTGAAGGTATTAAAAACAAACAAGAACTATTTAAAAAATATTCTGATTTGACATTAGGAACTCCAAGCTTTTCTACAAAAAAAGGAGAGTTTGTTAAACTTTCAGAAGAGACAAAAACCCAATTAAGAGATGCAAAAACTAAAGAAGTTATTCAAAAAAGAGTTCAAGATAAAGTTTTAAATAATAAAGAAAAAAAACTAGAGGACAAAATACCATCAAAAGAAGAAGTAGATAAAAAAGTTGAAGATAAAACTTCAGAAAATGAACAGAAAAAAGAAAAAGAAGTTATTGATAACTTAAAGCCTAAAATTGATAAAGAAAAACCATCTTCAGAAAAATATACACTTACTGCTGTAAATATCAAAAAAGATAAAGTAAATTGGTTTTTAAATAGGTATGAGGTAAAAGATTATAATATAAAAGATTTAGAAAATGGAGAAGTAGAAATAAATCTAGGCACTTTTGAGAGTAAAGAGAGTGCTTTAAAAGCTTTAAATAAATACCATCCCTTTATCCAATCTAGTGCCAAAATTGTAAAAATTGGAAAAGAGTAGTAGATGACAATACGAAATAAAATTTTTATATTTGTATCTTTTATAATTATCTCTATATCTTTATTTATTATATCAGTAATGTATTCTTCTGAAAAATCATTAATAGAAATAAACTTTCAAAAAAACAATCAAAAAAATAGAGAATTTCTAATAAGTACTTTACAAAAAAACCTTTTATTAAATCAAGAAGAAGTAATCAATAATATCCTTGATATAACACTAAATACCACAAATATTAAGTATATAAGAATCTATTTTGAAAACTATTTATTTACAAAAGAGGGATTAATAAAAAATTCAATATATCCTCAATATTCTAATTGGAATGTAAATGATATAAGTATAGATGCTAGAATAGGTTATGTAAATATTGAGCCTAATAATTATTATAAATTAAATAATAGTGTAAATTTTAATCCTAAACAACCATTATCACTTAAGTTTTTCCTTTATAAAGATGATAAAACTTTAAATGCTATTTCTAAATTGAACTTTTTTTATGAAAAAGCTAGGGAAGGATTTGATTTAAAAAGTATTGATAAAAATCTTATTTCTAGTTCAAATATCTATTTTTTTGATAAAAGATTAGCTAGATTAGACTACATGATAGATGATAGCACATTAGAAAATAAATTATCAAAACTATATGATGATTATCTTTTATATTCTGTTATTGCTTTTTTGTTAATACTTGTAATTATTTACTTGATTTATTACTACTTTTCTAAAAGTGTAACTTTAAAAAATGTTATTATGTTTAAAGAATATCTAAAAGAAGTTTTAGACACTAACATGTCAAGTAAACCAATGGAAAAAAGTGGAGATGCTAATATTGATGAATCAATAGACTTATTGAGTAAAATATTAAAGAAATATTCAGCAGTTTTAAGCGAACTTAATATAAATAAAGACATCTTAGAAAGAAAAGTTTTTACAGATGATTTAACAGGACTACCAAACCAAAAAGTCTTTGAACTGGACTTAAAAAATATGTTTATATTAGGCTCTAGTGGCTATATTGGCTTAATTAAACTTGATTGTTTAGGCTCTTTTACGAAAGATAATGGTTCTGCTTTGGCTAATCACTTAATCGAGGAATTTTCTAATACAGTGCAAAATAAGTTTTCAGAACACGGCTTTAGTAAATCTACTTTTTATAGATTTTTTGGTTCAGAGTTTGCAATAATAATAAAAGATGAAAGTGAAGATAAAGTAAAAGACTATTGTAATGATTTAGAAGAAGAATTTAACGAAGTAAAAGAAAGATATGAGATAAAAGATAAGTTAGCTTATTATAGTTTTATACCATTTGATAAATATGGAACAATAAACTCTATTCTTCAATCTATGACAGAATCTTATAATAAAGTAAAAGATAGTGGAGAAACTTTCAATATTGTTAACTCTTCAGAAGTATTAGATAAGTTTTTACTTTTAGAACAAAATGTTCGAGATATAATTAGTAATAACTCTTTTGAAATCACTTTTGGGCTAGATACAAAAAGTAATGGATTTGGTGAAAAAACTATCATGAGGGAAGTTATTCCTATAATATATGATGAAAACCATGAGAGATTTCAAATTGGAACTTTTATATCAATATGTGAAAAAATTGATATGGCAATTGACTTTGATAAATTAGTTATTCAAAAGGTTGTTCAATATATCAAATCAAATGAAATAAGTCATGTTATTGCTATAAACTTATCACTCTTTTCCTTAAGAGATAAAGAGTTTATTAATTGGTTACATGCTCTTCTTATTTTAGATAAAGATATTACAAAGTATTTGGTGTTTAGTTTAACTTCATATAATGTTTCAACTAATATTGAAGTATTTAAAAACTTTGTAAGTGAGGTACATAGATTTGGAGCAAAAGTTATTTTAAAAAGATATAGCTCAAATGACTTTACCCTTGATGAGTTGAAAAGTTTTAAATTAGATTATTTAAGAATTAGTAAGGACTATACAACAAGCGTTTCAAATGATCGAGATAAGAAACACTTTTTAAGATCAATAGTTAACTTTGGGCAAGCAAATAATACTCTTATCTTAGGTGATAATATAAAAGACGCAAGTGATTTAGAAATTTGTTTTGCTATGGGTATTGATGGGAATAGTAGTTATTAATGAAAGGTTTAAATATGAAGTTTTTTTATGTAGGTGCAATTTTAATATTTCTATTGTTTAATGGTTGTACAAACAAAGAACTAGTTACAAATAGATATTTTAAAGCATATACAAAAGACGAAATTTTAAATGCTAGTAAATTAGCCTTCAAAGATGTTCCAAATATTGAGTATATTGTTGATTCATATAGAAATAAACTTGAAGTTACTAAAATAGAATTATTCTATAATATCTTAAAGAAAAAAGAATATATATTAAAAGTAGATGAAGACAACTGTGGTACGAGTGCTGTTTTAGAAGTAAAAACAAGTGATTCAGATGGTAAAAATCTAAAATATAATGATATTGATGACCATGATAAAATTTGGAGTAGAATAGATTATTTTTTAGGTAAAAAAAATGAAGTTCTCGCCAATGGTAAAAAACTTACAAGGGATAAAGATTTGAATAAAATGTTTATTAATTATGTTCAAAATATAACTAATAATAAAGTAATTTTGCCTACAAAAGATATGAGTAATTGTGTGATTAAAAACGAATTTGCTTTTGGTGTTATAAAAGATAAAATAGATGATAAAAATGAAAATAAATAAAATTATTTTAATAGTTGTATTTCTATTTAGTCTTCTTCAATGTGATGAATTTGATGATGCTATAAATTTATATAACAATAAAGAATACTCAAAGGCTTATACTCTATTCTACAAATTAGCCAATGAAGATAACTATAAAGCACAATTTAATTTAGCTCAAATGTATAAGAATGGATGGGGAGTTGAAAAAAATTATTTTCAAAGTTTTTATTGGCTAGAAAAATCTTCTGTATCTAAAGATCCAAAGACTTTAAATAATTTGGCTTATTATTATGAAAGAGGATTAGGAACAAGTAAAAATAAAAAAATGGCCTTGGAATTATATGAAGAATCTGCTAATGAAGGTTATGCTATTGCTCAATTTAATTTGGCAATGTTATATGAAGAGTTTAATACAAATCAAGAGTTTTTATCAAAAGCATTTAAATTATATAAAAAATCTGCAAAACAAGGATTTATTCCTGCACAAAACAATTTAGCAAGATTGTATTACTTTGGTCAAGGTGTAGACAAAAATCTAGAAGAAGCCTTTTATTGGTATAAAACAGCTGCTAAAACTGATAAAGATGTTGCTGCTTTTAATCTTGCTTTGATGTATTATAATGGAGAGGGAATAAAAAAGAATTATGATAAAACACTCTATTGGTTAAAAATATCTGCAAATTATGGAAATAAATTTGCTCAAACACAATTAGCAGACTTTTATAGAGAAGGCGAAATACTTAATCAAAGTTATAAAGATGCTTTCTTCTGGTATTTTGAAGCAGGTGCAAATGGGTATGCTAAAGCACAGTATTATGTGGGCTTGTTTTATTATGAAGGACATGGTGTAGAACAAGACAAAGGCACAGGACTTTTTTGGATGGAAAAATCAAAAAATCAAAATTATGTATTTGCAAAATCCTTTTTAGAAAGATTAAAAAATAATCCTGAATAATCTCTCATACTTCACCGATATAGGTACTTTAAATAAAATAATTTTTTTATTTAAAGAAAGTTATTCTTAAGTTTATATAAAATTCAAATTTTAGTTTCTCTCTGTTATAATAAAGTATAAACTAGCGCAGAGGTTTTAAATTGGCAACTAATAATCAATCAACTCAAACAGTACAAAAAATTAATCCCCAAACAAGTGATGTCACACTAAATGATAAAGACATCTTAGACTATAAAAATGATAAAGTTGTTATTAAAGAGCAACCTAACAAAGGTGAGAATGTTGCTGTTTACGTTCGTCCTGGAGATGAAATTGATTATGATATAAATGGCCTTAATATTGATAAATTAGATTATCGTTTAGTTGGTGGCGATATTGTTGTTACTTTGCCAAAAGGAGGAATTTTTACTTTTGTATCTATGGCTCTAATGGGATACAGTGAAAATCCTCCATCTTTTAAAGGAGTAGGTGGGCAAACTTTCTCTTTGGGACAAGTTCTATCTCAAGTTGAAGAAGTAAATGATTTGCCAATGAACTCTTTGCCTGTTGAAGCTGATATTCAACATGAAGACAAAGTAAAAAAAATTGTTGAAGAATTAGAAGAGAAGATTGAAAAAGTCAATCAAATTATTGTGCAACAAGAGATTATGGATGAAAATGCACATAAAGATGATATGATTTCTAATTTTGATTTTTCTGAACCTCCTACTCCTACTCCAGAACCTTTAGAGAATGAATATACGAGTGATGAGCCTAGTAATCCAATAGTAACTCCAGGGGAAGATGCAAAAGTAGAAGGTGTATTACCTACTCTTACTTTTGATATTAATATTCAACATATTGAAGGTACTCAAGAAATAACAGGTACTGGTACAGATACTCTTTTATCTGTTATCGGAGGTGGAGGTTCTCTTTATGCCAATGACTATCCAAACTCTCCTGCTTTAAGTGAACTTCAAAAACAGACAAATGCAGAGGATTTAGACTACTCTTCTGTTACAAATAGTATTGCACAAAAGTCTATAATAACAGCCGATAATCCAGACTTCTTTGGAGAAGATTATACTTCTAGATTAATAAAATTATCTCCATCTCAACCTGCAGGATTTGGAGTAACAGTAATAAAAGTAAGTGGTTTACCAGGTGATGTTTCAATTGTAGGAGGTAGTTCTCAAGGTGGTGGTGTTTGGCTTATTAATAAAGCTGATGCATTAAATGGTGGTTTTACAGTTAATCCAAATAATGGTGAGATTAATTTTGCAGTAAAATATAATACAAATATTGTAGGCTCTGAAAATTTTGAGATGACAATAGAGGCCGAGTCAGTATGGAGTGCAGATAATCTTCCTGATAGTTTAAAAGCTGATGCTGAACAACCAGTTGTAACTAGTATTACTTTTGAAAATAGTTATGGTGTTAATATAAAAGAGGTTGATCCTGATTCTCCATTAAGTTATAGATATTCTCAAGTTGGTGATAGTTCAGATGGATTTGTTTTAGCTACAAATTTAAATGATAATATCATAAGAACAGGGGATATAGATACTACCGTAATAGGTGGTAGTACTACTGATACAATTTTTGCACAAAGTGGCAATGATACGCTTAATGGAAATAAAGGTGATGATACTATTGCCCCTGGACTTGGTAATGATACAGTTGATGGAGGAGAGGGTAGTGATACTGTATCTTATTCAAATTTAGCTGTTTCAAATGCAGGAGCTGGAGTTGAAGTAGATTTAGTCGCACAAAAAGCAGTTGGTTCTGGAAATGATACTTTAATTAGCATAGAAAACATAATTGGAAGTAGTTTTAGAGATACTCTTACCGGTAATGATAGTGTAAATATAATTAATGGTGGTGCAGGAAATGACACACTTGATGGAAAATTAGGAAATGATACACTTTTAGGTGATGCAGGAAATGACACTATAAAAAGTGGGTTTGGTGATAATTATATTGATGGTGGAGTTGGAACAAATACTGTTGATTATAGTGGTTTAGGTTCTGGAGTAAATGTAAAACTTTTAAGTCCAAGTGCCGTAACCTTAGGTGAAACTTGGGGAGAAGCTACTTCAAATACAGGAGTTGATAAATTAATCAACATTCAAAATGTTATTGGAAGCGATTACGATGATACTTTTAGTGGAGCAGATAATACAAACAATACTTTTGATGGTAATGAAGGAAGTGATCTTGTTGATTACAGTTTATATACTTCAAATGCAATAAATGCAAATTTAGAAGAAGGTTGGGTTTTAGGTCAAGGAACAGACACTCTAAAAAAAATTGAGGCTATAAGAGGTACTGATTTATTGGCTTTTGGTGATACAATTGTTGGTTCATCTACGATTGGGAATACTATTTATGGTATGGCTGGAAATGATATCATCAAAGGAGTTGGTGGCAATAATATCTTAGATGCAGGCGCTGGAGATGATACTATTTTTAGTGGTACTGGAGATGATATTATTGATGGAGGTACTGGAAATAATACTCTTTCTTTTGAAGATATAACAACAGGTGGTGTAACAGTAAGATTAAGTGATACCTCTTCTCAAAATACAGCAAATGCTGGAAATGACACAATAAAAAATATACAAAATCTTAAGGGAACAACTTCTAGTGATACTCTTGGTGGTACAGCAAATGATATAAATATACTAGATGGACTTGGTGGAAATGATACTGCTGATTATAGTTTTCTTAATAGACTAAATAGTGACCAAGGAATATCTGCAAACTTAATTGATGGAACTGTTGATAAAGGAAAAAGCTCACCTGATCAAGTTATAAGTATAGAAAATATTATTGGAACTGATGGAAAAGATGTTTTCAAAGGTAATAATTTTGCTAATATTTTAGATGGTGGTGCAGGTGATGATACTTTTACTGGTAATGGGGGAGATAATACTTTAAAGGGTGGTAGTGGTTCTGATACTGTAATTTATAGTGGTGCAAGTTTTGGAGTAAACTTATCACTTGATAATAGTGGAAATGGAAGTGCCATAATAGGATCACAAACTGATACTTTAGAATCTATAGAAAATGTAATAGGTTCAAACTATTCAGATACCTTGGTTTCAAGTGATACTAATAACATGTCAAATACTTTCAAAGGTGGACTAGGTAATGACACACTAGATGGTGGAAGTGGTAATGACTATTTATATGGTGAAACAGGTGATGATACAATTATCGCAAGTAGTGGAAATGATTTTATTGATGGAGGAAGTGACGGTGAAGTTTTAGGTGATACTATTGATTTTTCTAATATTGACCAAAAAATTGAGTTAACATTAGCAGAAGATGGTAGTGCTTCTAGGGTAAAAGAAGGTGATTCTAAAACTTTGACACATACTGTTTATAATATTGAAAATATAACTGCAAGTGATTTGGATAGTACTCTTTCTGGTAATAGTAAAAATAATACACTTCTAGGTGGTGCTGGAGATGATACTTTAAGCGGTGGAGCTGGAACAAACTATCTTGATGGTAAAACTGGAGTTAATACTGTTGATTATAGTAGTGCTTCAAGTAATGTTACAGTTGATTTAAGTAAAACATCTCTTCAAGAAGTTTATACTCAAGGTGCCACTACAGTAAAAGATACTTTAGTAAATATTCAAAATGTAATTGGAAGTAACAACAAAGATATTATCACTGGTAGTAGTTCAAATAATTCACTTTTTGGTGGATTAGGTGATGATACTATTGTTGGAAGTGGTGGAGATGATATTTTAGATGGTGGAGATGGTATTGATGTTGCTAGTTATACAACTGCCACTGAAAATTTAAATATTGATTTAGGTGTTTCTGGAACTCCTGTTAACATAGGTACTGGATACGGTAATGATACTTTCATATCTATTGAAGGTGCTATTGGTGGTAGTGGAAATGATACTATTACTGGAACAAGTAGTTCAAATGTACTAATAGGTGGAGATGGAGATGATACTTTACTTCCAAATGGTAGTGGTAATAGTGGATTAGATGTTATTGATGGTGGAGCTGGAGTAGATTTTGTAAGTTTTAATTTTGGTGATGCTAATACAGGTATTACTTTAGATTTAGCTGATTTGGGTGTACAAAATACTGGAAAAGGTAATGTTCAAATACTAAATGTAGAAAATGTAGAAGGTGGCGGTGGAGCTGATAAACTATATGGAAATAGTACTAGTAATACCCTTACTGGATTAGCAGGTGATGATACTTTAGTTGGTCGGGCAGGAAATAATACTCTTGATGGGGGAATAGGTTTTGATACTGCTGATTATAGTGCAGTTACGACTTTAAATGGTTTAGATATAAATTTAAACCTAGGAACTCAACAAGTTCAAGATAATGGAAACTCTGGTAAAGATACCTTAATCGATATTGAAAAAATAATAGCTACTAAAAATGATGATTACATCGATGCTACAAGAACTACTACAGATAAGATGACTTTTGAATTAGGTGCAGGAAATGACACTTTTCGTGGTGGTAATCAAGATAATATTATTTATACATCAAGACAAGTAGAGGGTTCTGATGATTATACTACATACAATAATACAGTTTATAGTGGTAGTGGAAGTGATACAGTTATTGGAAGTAGTGGAAATGATACTTTTATTGTAGCTCAAAGTGATACCTTATCTAGTAATGGAAATGATAGCTTCAATGGTGTAAGTGGAATAAACACAATAGATTATAGTCAAATTCTAGATAGTGATGGCAAAGAAGAAACTGGTGGATTGAATGTAACTTTAAATGGTTCAAATACAGTTAATATCACATTATCTGGTGGAAATACAAATACAATTCAAAATGTATCTCATATCATAGGTACTGAAAATAGTGATACTTTTACAGGTGATAGTTTCGATAATATTTTAGATGGAAGTGGCGGAAATGACACTATTTTTGGAACCGCTGGGAATAATACCTTAAGTGGTGGAAGTGGAAATGATAGTATAACTGGTGGTACAGGTGTTGATACTATTTATGGTGGTTTAGATAATGATACTATTTTTAGCAGTAGCGGAAATGACACTATTTATGGGGGAGATGGTTCTGATACTTTTGACTTAAGTGGTAGAAGTGGAAAAGTATTTGTAAATTTAGCTGAAAATAGATCTAAAATTGATACAAACAATAATGGTAGTTTTGATGTAAATGATGAAAATGATTTACTTTATGATATAGAAAAAGTTATAGGGAATAGTTCAGATAATACCTTGTATGGTGATTCTCTTGATAATATTTTAGATGGTGGAACTGCTGGTAGAAATTCTTTATATGGTAATGGAGGAGATGATACTCTTATAGGAAGTGGTTCAGGAAAAGATATTGCTTATTATGCACAAGCAAGTGCTGCAATTTATGTAGATATGACACAAACTAAACAAGTGGTTCGAGATGGTGATTTAGGTAGTGATACTTTAATTGATATTGATGAAGTACATGGAAGTATTTATGCAGATACTTTTAAAGGGAATAGTGACAACAATACTCTAAGAGGTCTTATTGGTAATGATACATTTTATAGTAGTGCTGGTACAAATGTTTATGATGGTGGAGCTGATAATGATTTATTTATTATTTCATCAAAAGATCATGGACAAGATCAACTATTAGGTGGAACTGGTAGTGATACAGTTGATTTTAGTGCTATAACAGGATTGACAACAAAAGGTTTAGAAGTAACTTTAAATGGTAATAGTGAAGCTTCTTCTTCTTTAAATGATGTTGCTTCTCATAAATTAACAGGTATAGAAAATGTTATAGGTACAATTTACAATGACACAATAACAGGTGATGCAAATAATAATATACTAAGTGGTTTTGCTGGAAACAATACTCTTATTGGTGGAGCAGGTGATGATACTTTAAAAGGTGGAACAGGTAGTGATGTTGCTAGTTATGAAACTTCTACTGATGGTATAAAAGTAGATCTAACTCAAACAAATTTCCAAGTTACAGATGATGGCTTATTGGGTAGAGATAAGTTAATTAATATAGACACTATTATAGGAAGTAATTACTCAGATACTCTTAAAGGAAGTGACTTATCAGCTGATACCTTTATTGGTGGTACAGGAGATGATTGGTTTGTAGCTTCTGCAGGAGCTGATTATTATGAAGGTGGAGCAACTAGTAGTGATACTGTTGATTATAGTGGAGCAACAACTAAACTTGTAATAGATATAAATGATGGTTCTAAATATATAAATTCATTTTATGGTACTCATGAATTTACAAATATTAATGGAATTGTTGGTGGTAGTGAAGATGATACACTTACAGGTAATAGTGGAAAAAATACTTTAATTGGTGGAAGTGGAGATGATACTCTTTTAGGTTTTGGTGGGCAGGATTATATTGATGGTGGTATAGGAAGTGATTTTGTAAGTTTTGCTTATACTTCTAGAGATATTACACTTGATTTATCAAATATAAATGAACAAAGTTATACTACTGATCCAAATGATTTAATTACAATGATTAGTATGGAAAATATTACCGGTGGTGCTGGTAATGATACAATAAAAGGAAATAACTCTAACAATATACTTGAGGGAGGATATGGAGCTGATACTTTAAGTGGTCTAGGTGGAATCAATGAGTTAAAAGGTGGAATGAATGGTTATGAATTAAGCCTTGGAGCTATTTCAAATGGTACAACTTATAGTTTTATCATTGAGGGACAAACTATTTCATATACAGCAAATGCAACTGATACTTTAACTACTGTACTTGATAATTTAGAAGATGCTTTTATTTTGTTAAAAACTAATAATAATATAACAAGCTCAAATCTTGTAAATGATGGTGCAAAACTATATCTTGAAACAGACCAAAGCCTTGGAACTGTTTCAAATGTAACTTCTGTCACTAAAAACTTTGTAGATATTGCAGACTATAGTGATAATACAAGTGGAATAAAAGTTGATTTATCTTTAACTCAAGATCCAAACTATCAAGTATATTACAATGGATATACAGGTGGAAAAGATAAACTTGTAGACATAGAAGAGATTTGGGGAACAAACTATTCTGATACTTTTGTAGGAAGTAATAGTGCTGATACTATAAAAGGTGGAGGAGGAAGTGATACTTTCACTGGTGGAACTGGAAATGATACCTTCTATGGAGAAGCAGGTGAAGATTTATTTATAAGTTCATATGATGATGGAAATAATGTATATTATGGTGGAACAACTAATGAAACAAATGGTGATACTGTAGATTATAGTGGTATTACTGATACAGCACATTATGTTGATGGTGATTTATCCCTTGGAACTATTTCTGTAAAATTGACAAGTGATGATTCCGTAGTTAAAACAGATACTATATTAAATATTGAGAATCTAACAGGTGGTGCAGGTAACGATACTTTAAAAGGTGATATGAATAAAAACACCATAAAAGGTGGAGAAGGTAATGATAGTATTTTAATTAGTGCTGGAGCAGATAGACTATATGGAGAAGCGGGAGATGATATTTTTGTTTTCGAAAATGGAGTTGATGGCACTGGTACAATTATCGATGGAGGAAATACTTCTCAAACTAATGGTGATACAATAGATTATAGTGCTTTAACTGATGGTGTAACATTAAGATTAATGGACTCTACATATAGTGGCGTAACCTTAGGCGTTAATGCAAATAATCATAGTATTAGAAATATCAATAATATCGTTGGTTCACAAGGTAATGATACTATTGAAGGTGATAGTACTAATAATACTTTAGATGGAAATGCAGGCTTAAGTGATACTGTAAGTTTTGAAAATGCAGGTGCAAAAGTAGTAGTAAATATTGGTTCTGAAGTTACAATTTCAAATGCACCAACTGCAAATGCTACATATATTGCTAATCAAGCAGTAGGTACTACAATAGGTAGCGATACTATTACAAATTTCGAAAATATAAAAGCCGGAAGTGGAGATGATACATTAATTGGTAGTTCTGCTCAAAATATCATTTATGGTGGAATTGGGCAAGATTTTATTTATGGTGCAGCTGGTGATGATAAGCTTTTTGGTGAAGATGGTAATGATACACTTGCAGGTGGAGTTGGAAATGACTCTATAGATGGAGGAGCAGGAACAGATACAGTTAGTTACTTTGATGCCAACAGTGTAATTGTAAACTTGCGAGGTACAACAAATGGTACAGGAAATGTTAATTACTCAAGTACAACTTATACTGATAAACTTTATAGTATAGAAAATGTTATTGGAAGTGCTGGAAATGATACTATTCAAGGAAATGACGCTGATAATATTCTTGACGGAGCAGGTGGAGTAAATACGGTAAGTTATGATGGAGCAGTAGCTGGTGTTACTGTTGATTTAGGAATAACAGGGGCTCAAAATACTTTAGGTGATGGTACAGATACTTTATTAAATTTTGCTAATTTAATTGGGTCTGGTAATGATGATATATTAAAAGGAAATAGTAATTCAAATATTATAAAAGGTGGTAATGGTTCTGATAGCATATATGGAATTGGAGGAGCTAACTTTTTATATGGTGGATTAGGAGATGATACCTTTATAGGAAAAGTTCTAGGAAGCGATTTTATTGATGGTGAAAGTGGAAATGATAAAGTTAATTATAGCACTTTACTTAGTGCTAATAGTATCATTGTAGATTTAGGTACTACAACAACTTTTAACGATGAAAATGGCAATTCTCAAACAGTATATCAAATCACTATCAATGGTGGAGATAACGATTATGTTAAAAATACCACTACCTTTGAGGGAAGTCAAGGTGATGATAATTTTATAACAACTACTGGTACTTATAGCTTTATTGGTGGAAGTGGTGATGATACTTTTAGTGGTAGTTCATTTACTGGTTCTTCAATAGATGGTTCTAATCATACAATCTTAGCAGATGGTACACAAGGTGCAACAAATGCATATACTGGAAAAGGTGATACGGTAGATTATAGCAATGTTGTAGATAAAATTATTTTAACATTAGAAAATGGAAGTGATACTACAACTGTAAAAGTTGGAGGAACAGATTCTGATCACACTATTAAAAATATAGAAAATATTTATGGTTCAAATACAGCAGGTGATACTATCACTGGAAATAATTCAAATAATACGATTTTGGGACAAGCTGGAGATGATACTATTGATGGAGGAAATGGCTCTAACTATTTAGATGGTGGAACAAATGATGCAAAAGGAGATACGGTATCTTTTGTAAGTGCATCAAACTCAATTAGTGTAAATATTGGTTCATCAGATGTTGTAATAGCTGGTATAACATATACAGCAAATAGCTCACAACTAGGTTCTAACACAAGTACTGTTAAAGCTTTTGAAAATATTTTAGGTTCAAGTCATGATGATATTTTAATAGGTAGTGATTTATCTAATACAATTGATGGTTCTAATGGTAATGATGTAATATATGGTGGAAAAGGGAATAATGTCCTAAAAGGTGGAACTGGTTCAGATAGCTTTTTAATGGGTGGTTTCTTTGGTAGTGGAAATGATTATATAAATAAAGTTGATGGTGAAAGTGGCGCTGATACTATTGATTATAGTTTAATTACTACGGGTTCAATTAGTGTAACATTGGATGGAGAAGAAGAATCACAAGTTTCTATTTACAGTGATGATGATAGAAGCTCACTTATTACAAACACATATGACCTTATAAAAAATATAAGAAATATAGTTGGAACTAGTGGAAATGACTCTATCAAAGGTGATGGTAGTGCTAATGAATTGTATGGTGGTTTGGGAGATGATATTCTTGATGGTGCTTCAGGAGATGATAAACTTTATGGTGGAGAAGGAAACGACACTTTAGTAAGTGTAAGTGGAAATAATATTCTTGATGGTGGAAATAATAATGCAAACGGAGATTGGGTTTGGTACTCACAAAAATTATTAGCACTTGATTTAAATATGTCAGATGTTGATGGTAGTGGATATTCAACAGCAGATTTTGGTGCAGAAAAAGACAGGATAATAAGAGTTGAAAATATCAAAGGTACTATCCAAGCAGATTTTATTGGTGGGAATAGTTCTAATAATATACTTGATGCTTTTAGAGGTGATGGAAATATTCTTGTAGGAAGTGCAGGGAATGATACACTTCTAGGAAGTAGTAATGGAAGTGATACTTTTAAAGCAGGAATCTTACAATCAGATGATTCAACTATTGATGGTAATGATGGAAGTAATCTAATTGATGGTGTTGGTGGAAGTTCTAATACTGTTGATTATAGTGCTTATGCAAGTAATAGAAATATTGAAGTTGATTTACAAGATAGTGGTAGTTCAACAGTTACTAAAAAATTAGATAATACAACTTTTGGAACAGATACTTTAAATAATATTCAGAATATTACAGGTGGAATGGGTGATGATACAATTTCAGGTAATAATCAAGATAATATCTTAAAAGGTGGTGCTGGTTCTGATACTATTAAAGGTAGTGCAGGAAATAATAAACTTTATGGTGAAGCAGGAGATGATTTACTAATTAGTGGTAGCGGAAATGATATTATAGATGGTGGTACAGGGAGTAATACTGTAAGTTATCAAGATGCGATTGGTAATATCGCAGTAAATTTATCTGATACAAATGCACAAGTAATATCAGGAGGTATGGGAACAGACACCTTAATTTCAATCCAAAATGCAATTGGTGGAGATTATGATGATACAATTACAGGAAATGCACAATCAAATACTATTATTGGTGGCTTAGGTGATGATAATTTTATTGCAACAAATGGAGCGGATACCTATTATGGTGGAGTTGTAGATGCAAATGGTAATCATATTGTTGCAAGTGGAGAGTATAATAAAGTTGATTATGCCAATGCTGAAAAAGTATATGTTGATTTAAGTACAAAATTAACAGATGCAGATGGTAATGTATATTCTCAAGCACTAAAATCAAATAGTTTTAATACAGCAGATGGATTTACAGATCCATATTTAGAATCTACTGATAAACTTTATGGAATTATAAATATAAATGGTAGTGACAATTCAGATACGCTTATTGGAGATAGTCAAGGTAATAAATTAAGTGGAAAAGCAGGAGATGATATTCTTGAAGGAAAAGGTGGGGCTGATAATCTTTTAGGTGGAGATGGTGATGATACTATTATTGCTACAAGTGCCTCAGATGGAATTGATACTATTGATGGTGGAGCAAATAGTGATACAATCGATTATAGTAAATTAGGAAGTGCAAATTCTATTACAGTTACTTTAGAAGAGGCAAATACTAATGCAACTCTTTATGTTACTGGTGGAGATAACGATTTAGTTAAGAATGTTGAAAATGTTATTGGAACAGCTGGTAATGATACTATTTTTGGTAATAGTGAAGATAATACCTTAAAAGGTGGTCTGGGTGCAGATATACTATCTGGTGCAGGTGGTGATGATACTCTAGATGGTGGAGATGGATTTGATACGGTTGATTATAGTGTCTCTTCAGATGCAGTTACTGTTGATTTAGATATTACAAATACAGATCAAAATATAAGTACTTCTCAAGGTAATGATAGATTAATTAGTATAGAAAAAGTTATTGGTTCAAGTCATGCTGATACTTTCAAAACAAATTATAGTAGTAATAATACTTTTGATGGTGGTGTAGTTGATTCAGAAGGTGGCGATACAGTTGATTATAGTTCTTTAAATGTAGATGATGCAACAATTGATAAAATAGTAACTACTGATTTCTCAAATATTACAGTTTCAAGTGATAGTGCAGGTGATACAGCTGGAACATCAACTATTACAGATACTTTTATAAATATTGAAAATATTATTGGAAGTGCAGGAAATGATACTATCTTTGGAAATGCCGCTGATAATACTATAAAAGGTGGATTGGGAAATGATATTTTAAGTGGAGCTTCTGGAAATGATTATATTGATGGTGAAGGTGGAAGTAATACTGTAAGTTATTCATATGTAACAACAACTAGTGGTGTAGTAGTTGATATGAAAGATAATACAGGTATTGTATCTATTGGAGATGAAGATACACTTGTTAGTATTCAAAATGTAATTGGTACAAAAAATTCTGACATTATTAAAATGGGAACAGCTGCCGGAGCTTTGGAAAGTATTGCTAATGTTATTGATGGTAGTGATGGATTTGATACGGTTAGTTATGAATATTATAGTTCAGGGCTTACTATTGATTTGGGAGCTGGTGCTGTTGCAACTGGTGATAATGATGTTTTAATCTCTATTGAAAAAGCAATAGGTGGAACTGGTGATGATATTTTTAAAACAAATACAGCAGTTAGTAATACTTTTGATGGAATAGCAGGTAGTGATACAATTGATTATTCAACATTAGCTTCAAATCAAGGAATCAATGTAACATTAAATGGAAGTACAGCAGTTGCTGTTAACATTGCAAATGCACAAAATGATTCTATTGTAAATATTGAAAATGTTACAGGTGGAGCAGGTGTTGATACTATAACAGGTGATACAAATAATAATACACTAAAAGGTGGTTTGGGTAACGATATTATTTATGGTACAGCTGGAAACAATTCTCTTTTTGGTGAGGCTGATAATGATACAATATTTAGTGGTACTGGAAATGATTTAATAGATGGTGGAACAGGTACAGATACAGTAAACTATTCTCAAGCAATTGCTGCTGTTAATGTAGACTTAGGCATTGAAACAGCACAAAATATTGGTGGAGGAATGGGTTTAGATACTTTAGTTGGTATCGAAAATGTTGTTGGAAGTAATTTTGATGATACCTTTAAATCACATTTTACCCGAAATAATAGTTTTGATGGATATGGTATTGACTCAAATGGAAATACAGTTGATTATAGTGAATTAACTGTTGATAATGCTACAGAAGATTTTGTAAAAGTTGACTTGACTGGAAGTGGTTTAATTTATATTGATGGGGCATTAAGTGCAACAGATAGTTATACTAATATTCAAAATATAACAGGAACCGATGGAAATGATACTATCTATGGAGATAGTGGATCAAATACTTTAAGAGGTGGTGCTGGTGATGACACTCTTATGGGACGAGATGGTAATGATTATTTAGATGGTGGATCTGGTAATAATACTGTAAATTATAACTATACGACTGGTGGAGTTGAAGTTGATTTTAAAGTTGGATTAGGATATGTAAATACAGGAGATCAAGATACTCTTGTAAATATCCAAAATGCAATAGGTGGAAGTGGTCAAGATAGATTTAAAATGGCTACAGGAGCAACTGCAAATATTATTGATGGGAATAGTAATAGTGGGAATCTTGTTAGTTATGAATACTATACAGCAGGGGTAAATGTTGATTTAGGAACACAAGCTTCTCAAGAAGTTGTAACAGGGGACTTTGATACATTAATTAATATTCAAAATATTAAAGGTGGAGAAGGTAATGATACTTTCAAAACCAATTTTACTGCAGTAAATCAATTTGATGGTAATAGTGGAAATAATACTATGGATTATAGTAATGCTGCTTCTAATCAAAGCATTACAGTAACTCTTGATGGTGCAAATTATAGAACAGTAACTATCACAAATGCTTCAAATGATACTATTAAAAACATACAAAATATTATTGGTGGAGCTGGTGCTGATAACATAGTAGGAGATGGAAATAGTAATATCCTAAGAGGTGGAGCTGGTGATGATATTATCAATGGAAATGCTGGATTAAACTCTCTTTATGGTGATGAAGGTTCTGATACAATAACAGCTGGTACGGGGGATGATTTCATTGATGGTGGTTTGGATGATGATGTTATTTATGCAAACTCTGGGGCAAATATTATTTATGGTGGAACAGGTACTGATACTATTTCAAGTGGAAGTGGAGACGATACCATTTATGGTGGAACTGCTGATGTTATAGGTACAGAAAAAGATTGGGTTAGTTTTCAAGATGCTCTAGCTAGTGTTACTGTAAATTTAAATAAATTAAGTGGAAGTAGTATTTCAGGAGTATTTACAGGAGCTACAGGTTATGCTACAAGTATTGCAACAGGTACAGATAGTCTTTTTGGTATAGAAAATATTATTGCTAGTGCAAACAATGATATTGTAACACTTCGGGATACCCAAATAAATACTATTTACCTTTCTGGTGGAAGTGATATTGTAAAAGCTGGTAGCTCTTCATATACAGGTGGTAATACAATTGATGGTTATGGAATAACTGGAACTGAAAGTAGCTCTGACAGTGATACTATGGATTATAGTGTTTTAAGTGATAATACAAATAGTATTTCAGTTGATTTAAATACCTTAGATACAAATGGTTTTGCTACAGTTGATTTTACAGATTCAAATATTTCAGATGATTTATTAAAAAGTATAGAAAATGTAACTGGAACTGCTGGAAATGATACTTTAATAGGAAGAGACTCTACAAACAATACTTTAATTGGTGGAAGTGGAAGCGACTTCTTGATGGGTAGAAGTGGAAATAACTATCTTGATGGTGGAGATGGAAGTTTAGGTAACTATGTAAGTTATGGATATGTTGGAAGTTCCAATAATGTAGTAGTTGACTTGACAAATCAAACTGCAAATGTAGTAGGTAGTGGATACAGCGATACTATTAGAAATATTCAAAATGCCATTGGAGGAGCTGGTTCAGATACAATCACTGGAAGTGGTGCACAAAATACATTGATTGGTGGAGATGGTGCCGATAAATTTGTTATGATGGGTGAAATTGGTGATACAGTATATGCTGGAAATTGGGATGGTTCAACTCATACAGATACAAGTACACAAGACAGTATTGATTATAGTTCTTATAATAATCAAGTTATTGTAAATCTTACTTCTCAAACAGCTAAAGTCGATTTAGCAAATAATAATTTTGCAAGTGGTACAAAAGATGATACTTTCTTTGGTATAGAGAATGTTATAGGTACATCTTTTGCAGACACTATTACAGGTGGAGCAGGAGTTAATACAATTCATGCTGGACTTGGAAGCGATATTATATATGCGGGAAGTGGAGCAGATATAATTTATGGTGAGGCTGGTGATGATACTATTTATATGCAAAGTGTTGCTAATTCAGCATCAAACTTTGTAGATGGTGGAACTGGATTTGATTTAGTTGATTATAGTGGATTAGATCAAAGAGTTGTAATTAATATGCAAGGTGTTACCAATGTAGATGTTCAAGTGGGTAATACATCAAATCATCATACAATCACCTCTATAGAAAACATAGTTGGAACAAATCAAGATGATACAATCACAGGAAGTGATGGGGTTAATACTTTTGTTGGATTAGATGGTGTTGATAGTATCTATGGAATTGCTGGAAATAATCTTATTTATGGTGGTTCACAAGAAAGAAATTCTACCTCATCAGATGGTGATTTTATTCAAGGTGGAAGTGGTAATGACACTATTTATGGAGCTGCTGGTGCCGATGATTTAAGAGGTGGCTTAGGAAATGACACAATTTTTGCTGGAGCTAATGACGATATTATTCGAAGTGGAATAGGTGAAGATATTGTTTATGGTGAAGCAGGGAATGATACTTTTGTATTTGAAGCTGCTGATAATATGACAAACTTTGTTTATGGTGGAGATGAAACAAGCGATAATGGAACTCTTGATATGGTTGATTATCGATTAGCTATCAAAGGTATGACCATTGATTTAAGTGGAAAAACAAATATAAATAGTGCCAATGAAGCTACATATGATGCAAATGTTATAGGAACATATAATAATAATGGTTTTGCCTATAGTCAAGATCAAGGATTTAATCTACTTTATGGAATCGAACAAGTAAGAGGTAGTGATTTAGAGAGTGATACTATAAGAGGTAATAGTTCTACTAACTCTATTTGGGGACATGGTGGAGATGATACCTTATATGGAGTTGATGGAGCAAACTACTTAGATGGTGGAGCAAATAATGACTTGATTTTTGCAGGTCATGGTGCAGATGTTATGGTAGGTGATAGTGGAGATGATACTTTTAAAACCTATTATAATGCAGCAGGAACAAATGCCGATGAAAAATTTGGAGGAGATAACACTATTTATGGTGGTACTTGGGATGGTACTACTGCAGGACTTGCTGGTAGTGATCTTGTAGATTACCAAGTCATTGACAACAATTATAATGTATTTGTAGATTTGGGATTGACTAATGGTAGTGTTCAAATAAGGGATAACAGTACTTTAGCAGTTCAAAAAACAGATGCACTTTTTTATATTAATAGTGCTATTGGAACAAGTGGTAATGATACTTTCAAAGGAAATTCAAATGCAAATATCTTAAATGGATTTGCAGGTAATAATACAGCACTATATACTTATACAGCTTTAATTGCAGGTATATCTGTAAATTTACAAGCAGGAACAGTAGATAAAATAGTAACTGGAAATACAAATCTTACTGATACTTTATCAAATATTCAAAATATAGTTGGAACTAGTTATGATGATAATTTTGTAACAAAAATAAATGAAGCAAATATTATTGATGCAGGAGACCAAGGATCAAATGGAGATACTATAGATTATAGTACAAATGGTACAACAAATATAGTTCTTGATTTAGATGTTTCTCATACTACTGATTATTATGGAGTAGGAGCAATCAATGATGGTACATATGCAAGTGTATATGTAAGTAATGGTTCTACGGATAAGATAAAAAATATTGAAAATATCAAAGGTAGTGGTGGTTCTGACACTATTTATGGAAATGCTTCTGATAATACTATTTATGGTATGGGTGGAAATGATACTATTTATGGAGTTGCTGGTTCAAATTATATTGATGGTGGAGCAGGTGATGACTCAATTTATAGTGGAACAGGAGCAGATAAATTATTTGGTTCTTCAGGTAATGATATCTTTAGAGCAACAAGTGCCTCAAGTTTTGCAGGAGATGTAATAGATGGGGGAACTGAAGTAGATAGTTCTAATAACTTTATTGGAAGAGGTAGTGATACTGTTGATTATAGTTTATTAGATACAACTGGTTTTACAAAAGGTGTTGATTTAACTTTATCAAACGATACAAACACTGCGGTAACTATAAATGATAGCAATTCTCATAATATTGTCAATATTGAAAATATTATAGGGACAACTGTTAATGATACTATTAATGGAGATGGTGGAGATAATACATTAGTAGGTGAAACAGGTAGTGATACTCTTAAAGGAACAGCAGGAAATAATACTATTTATGGGGATAAAGTTGATGGTAGTGAAGCTGATGTTGTAGGAAATAGTGATTTAATTTATGCAGGAACTGGTGACGACAAAATTTATGCTGGTGGTGGAGCTGATACAATTCATACTGCATTGGGAAGTGACACTATTTATGGTGGTTCTGGTGACGACTTTATTTATGCTGGTGTTGGAAGTAATAAAATTTATGGTGGAAACTATATTGTAGCTACTCAAACACATAGTGATAGTGGAAATGACACAGTTAGTTATGAAAACATTGTTGGAAGTGGTGTTATTGCAAGATTGAATTCTAACTTAGCAATAGTTAGTGCAACTGGAAATGCTGATGTATTATTTGGTATAGAAAATGTTACTGGTACAGCTTTAGCAGATGAGATAGTAGGAAATTTGGCTGAGTCAAATACTCTTATTGGTGGTGCTGGTAATGACACAATAAATGGATTAAGTGGTAATAATAATCTACAAGGTGGAGCTGATAATGATACTATAATCTCAGGTAGTGGAGATAATGTTATAGATGGTGGAGCTGGAAGTGATACCGTTGATTATAGTTATTTAACAGGCACATCATTTGGTGATGACGATGCAACAAATGGTCAAGTTAATGGAATCTATTATAGTGGTGTAAAAGTTGATTTAACAGATTCTAATACTCAAAGAATACATGATAACTATGGTAGCGATACTATCTCTGGAATTGAAAATGTTATTGGTTCTACAAAAGATGACCATATTATTGGAAATGATGAAATTAATATTCTTGATGGAAAAGGTGGAAATGATTATTTTGTTCTAGGACAAAATATAGATACTATTCTTGGAGGAACTGGAACAGATACTATTGAGTTCAGTGATACGGGAAGAAATGGTACTACTATTGGTGGAGTAAATGTTGATTTAAATAAAAATCAAACTCTAGGAAGTGCTGATACTTATAGAGTAATTGATGATGGATTTGGAAGTGCAAAATATCTTGATAGTATTGAAAATGTAATAGGTACTAGTTATGATGATATTATTTTTGGAAATGGGGATGCCAACTCATTAGTAGGTGGTGCTGGAAATGATACATTAAAAGGAAGTTTAGGTGCAAATGTTCTTGATGGAGGAGCAAATGAAGACTGGGCATATTTTGATGATATAGTAGTTTCAGGTGCTACAATAGTACTTGATACTGATGGAAATAATGCAAATGGTAGTCAAGGTACATCTACTATAACAGGTTATCAAACTACATTGATGGGTATTGAGCATGTAAAAGCAACAGCATTATCAGATACTATAACAGGTGATTATAACGATAACTCAATATTAGCTGGTGGTAATAATGATACTATTTACTCTTCACAAGGAAGTGATTATATTGATGGAGAAGAGGGTTCTGATACAGTAGATTATGCAAGAAGTGATGTAAGTGCTGGACTTATCATAGACCTTGGTGCAACTCAAAATGATGGAGATAATACTACTTGGGCTGTACAAAATGATGGATATGGAAATAAAGAGAGACTTTTTAATATAGAAAATGTAGTCGGAACCAAAGAAGATGATTTCATAAAAGGTAATGGGCAAAATAATACTTTATTTGGAAACGAAGGTACAGATACACTTTATGGAATAAGTGCTAATAATATATTAGTAGGTGGTGCAGGAAGTGATGTATTTAGAGGCGGAATAGGTGATAATATAATTTATGGTGAAAATTATGTATCACTAGGTGGAGCTGGAACTGAAAGTGCATTTGAAATTGCAAACGCAAGGGATAAAATTGATTTTAGTGATGCTGGTGTTTCTGTTACATTAAATTTAAGTGATACTACTGATATAAACTATATAAATGAAACTACACTTACCCTTGATGCAAGAACTTCAATTGGTTATGGGAAAAATACAATTTATAATGTTGAAGATGTAGTTGGAGGAAGTGGTTCAGATACCTTGATTGGATCATCTGTTGGCAATGTAATAGATGGTGGAGCTAACAATGATATTTTATTTGGATTTGGAGGTTCTAATACCTTAATAGGTGGATCAGGTGATGATACTATCCTAGGATTATTAAGTGGTGATGCTATTTACGGTGGTACATTTGATGGAACAACTGCTACAAATAGTGGTTCAGATTGGGTTGATTATAGTTATATTACTCTTACAGATGGAAGAGCTATTAATGTTGATTTATCATTAGGGTCTAATCAAGTAAGTCAAGTAGGAAATATTGCTAATGCAGATACTTTAACTCATATTGAAAATGTTGTTGGTACTTCAAATAATGACACACTAAAAGGAGATGATAACTTTAATATCATAAATTCGCTTTTAGGATACAAAGGGGATGATAGTTTTATTGTTTCAAAAGGAAGTGATTATTTTGATGGTGGACTAGGCTTTAATAGTGTTGATTATAGTAGTGTTGATTCTGCTAATGGAGGTTCAAAAATTGTAGTTGATTTAGGACTTAGTAAAGCAACTGACAATGGGTATCACCTTGATCCAAGTGGTGCAAATACTGTAGTAGAAGATGATTTAATAAATATCCAAAAAGTAATAGCTACTAATTATGATGATACACTTTATGGAAGCTCTTATGGAAATATATTTGTAAGTGGAGCAGGAAATGACCTTGTAGATGGTAGAGAAGGTGATGATACTATTTATGGTGTTTCTGGAAACAACAAATTATCAGGAGGATCAGGAGCTGATACTATTTATGGTGGAAGTGGAAACGATACTTTAAGTGGTGATGCAGGTAATGACTTACTTGATGGTAGTTTAAATGGTGATAATACTTTCATTGGTGATACAGGTGATGATACTTTTATAGGTGGAACAGGAGTAGATACTCTTTATTATGCAAGTAGTCAATCAGGAATTGCAGTTACTCTTAAAGCAGATGGAGAAGATGGGACAATTGTTAGTTCTACAGATGGTACAGATATTTTAAAAACTCACTTTGAAAGAATTATTGCAACAAATTATAAAGATACAATAGACTTAAGTGATGCTAGAGGTGATAATACAGTTTTAGCCTATGGTGGAAATGATACAATAACAGCAAGTAGTGCCCATAATGATTCTATTTATGGTGGAGATGGAAATGATGTTATTTATGCAAATGGTGGGACAAATAAATATTATGGTGGAAATGCAACCCTAGATGGTTCGGGGAATATTATAGGACATTTGGGAAGTGGAACAGACACTTTAAGTTATATAAATGCAACAAATAGTGTAAACATAGATTTAAGTACAAATCAAGCTAGTGATAATGGATTTGGTTCAAGTGATGAAATCTATGATATCGCATATGTTACAGGTTCAAATCATGATGATATTATAAAAGGTAACTCAGGAATTAATAGAATTGTAGCTGGTGATGGCGATGACTGGATTATTGCAACTGCTGGTAATGATGAAATATATGGTGGAAATCACACAACAACAGATGGTTCACAAGGTAGCAGTACTGCTATAGCAAAAGGTGGAGACTGGTTAAGCTTTGATGAAATAACAAATGGACTTGATGCAACAATGAGTGCAAATTCTATTACTTTTGGTGGATACACTCCAAATATAGTTGAAATAGAGAACCTTTTTGGTACAAAATTAGCTGATATATTAAGAGGGGATAGTAATAATAACACTCTTCATGGAAATGAAGGTAATGACACAATATATGGAACAGCAGGAAATAACTTCCTAATAGGTGGAGAAGGTGATGATACTTTAGAAGGTGGAACTGGTATTGATAGATATGATGGAGGAAATGAATCTTTAGTTTCAACAGATGATTCAGTTTTATATGCAGGAAGCTCAAATCATGGAACAAATACAATTAGTTTTTATGATGCAAATAATGCTGTAAATATTGATTTAGCTTATGACAATGGTGATGGTACTTTTGGAAGAGTTTTAGATGATGGCTCTTCAAATCATAATGTTGAAACATATATTAGAAATATAAATAATATAACAGGAACACTAAATTATGATGACATATTAAAAGGAAATAATGAGTCAAATATTATAAGTGGACTTGGTGGATTAGATACTATTTATGGAATAGGTGGTGAAAATACACTTTCAGGTGGTACTGGTAATGATACTATTTATACTGCTACTTCAAAAACAGGAAGTGATAGAGGAGATATTGCTTTAGGTGGAGAAGCAACAGATAGATTAGTAGGGTCTTTCCACAAGGATTTATTAATTGGTGGTCAATTTGTAAATAATAGTGGAACTGTAACTTACACAGATATAAGCGTGGATTGGCTTGATTATAGTTCTCATACAAGTACTCATGACTATGGAGTAAATATAGATTTATCTACTGTTTCTGCTGTTACTTTTACAGGTACAGATTCTGATAGAAGTGATTATGATAGTGATTATTCCAAAATATACGAGTTAGATAATACAGGAGCTTCAACTACAAACTTTGATTATATAAAAGGTATAGAGTATATAAAAGGAAGTAATTATATTGATACTTTAAAAGGTGATAGTAATAATAACTCTATTTTAGCTGGTGATGGTGATGATGTTATTTATTTAGATTCGGCTGGAAGTGATTATATTGATGGAGAAGGTGGTTCTAACTGGCTTAGTTTGGAAGATAACTATAGAGGAACTATTCGATTAGATAATAATTTAGCAGGTACATCAAATGGAAATGTAGAGATTCACAATGTAGCTAATGTATTAGGTAGAAGCTCAAGTGCTCAATCTGAAACTGTATGGGGTGGAAATGTAGATAATACTTTTATTCTATTTGATGGAAATGATACAGCACTTGGTGGAAATGGTTCAGATGTATATGATATGGGTGCTGGTAATGATAGAGTTTATTCAAACTATGGAAGTGATACTTTAATAGGTGGCGCTGGAACTGACACAATAGATTATTGGGGGAATTATGGTTCTAATCAAGGTTCTATAACTATTTTAAATAATATAGTAGCAGCTGATTATAATAATTTAGCTACTGGACTTGGAAGTTTAAGCATTACAGATAAAACAGTGCAATATAGTAAATTAACTGTTGATTTAAATGGTGTTGGAAGTATTACAGATGGTGAACATTGGTTTTATCAAATAACAGATGGTAGAGGATATACTGATTATCTATATGCCACATCTAATCCAGCAAATGCTTTTGATATAAATAATTCAAATCCTGATTTTGAAAATTATAGTTTAGGTTCAAGAGCAGATATATTTAGTGGTAGTAATTTATCAGAAGTTGTTTCAGGTAATAATGGAAATGACACTATTTGGGCAAATGGTGGAAACGATAATATCTCAGGTGGATCTGATGAAGATACAATTTTTGGAGTTTCTGGAAATAATGTATTAAATGGTAATGGTGGAAATGATCTTATTTTTGGTGGAATAGGAAATGATAATATATATGGTGAATCAGGAAATGACACTATATATGCAAAAGCTGGTACAAATAATATAGATGCTGGAGCCAATGATGATATTATATATGCAGGAAAAGGTGTTGATGATATAGATGGGGGAAGTGGGGAAGATACATTAAAATTTGATGGTGCCAATACAAGAGTTGTTGTAAACTTAGGAATTGATGTTTTATCTTATGATAGTTCAACAATAACAGCTGGTAAATTTATATCTAGTTGGAAAGATGGTTCAAATGCAGAACAAACAGGAACAGTAAGCGGAATTGAAAATGTAGATGGTACAGACTTTAATGATACGATTAGAGGAAGTGATTCTGTAAATACATTAAATGCTGGTGCAGGTGATGATTATATTTTTGCAAGTTTAGGAAATGATAATATTGATGGTGGTACTAATACAGCTGGTGACTCTCAAGGTTATGGTGACTGGTTAGATATTAGTTTAATAACTACAGATAGTGGAGCTAGTATAAATCTTGGTGGTGGAACAGGACCAATAGGAGTTAGATTTGATGTCTCTGCAACACAATATAATCAAGTTACTACAAATATTGAAAACATACAAGGTTCTCTTCAAAATGATGATATCCTTGGTAATTCTTCAAATAATATATTAGATGGAAATAGTGGAGATGATAAAATCTATGGTATCTCTGGTGAAAATACACTATTAGGAGGAGAAGGTAATGATACTCTTTATAGTGGAACAGGTAATGATATTATAAATGGAGAAGCTGGTAATAATAGTGTTGATTATACTCATAGCCATACTGCAAATGTAAAAGTAAATCTTGATAGTTCAACACATAATGGTATAGCTTCTATGACAGGGCTTACAAGTACTATGACAGATATCTTATCAAATATCCAAAATGTAGTTACAGGTGGAGGTAATGATACAATTTGGGCAAACAGTGATACTAATAGCATAAGTACTGGTTCAGGAAATGATGTGATTTATGGAGGAACTGGAGTTGAGGTAATTAATTCAGGCTCAAACAATGACTATATTTATGCAAGCCAAGGTAATGATATCATAGATGGTTCTACAGAAATTGATATGGTTGATTATTCTTCAAGTTCTACAGGTATTACAGTAACTCTTGGAGATAGTGGAGCTGAAACAAATTTAGAACATACAATTGGTGGAAATGCTTACACTGATAAACTTACAAATATAGAGGCAATAACAGGTTCATCAACAGTTTCAAATAATCTTACTGGTAATAATATGGATAATACTTTAATTGGTGGAAATCAAACAGATATTATCAAAGGTATAAGTGGTGATAATAGACTTGATGGTGGTGCTGGAGTTGATACAATTTATGCAGGTAGTGGAAGTGATGAAATTATTGGTGGAAACAATGCTGAAAACTGGTTATATTATACTGACTTAGGAAGTACAAATATAAATGTAAGTCTAAGAAGTGGTCAAGCTACATATGGAGCCCAAAGTGATAGTATAACTCAAATTAGACATATTAAAATGGCAAATGGAACAAATACAGTAGAAGGTGACCAATTTGATAATACTTTAGAAGGTGGAACTGGAACAGATACTTTAAGTTTCTCTGGTGCTTCAAGTGGTGTAACAGTAAATGTTACAGCTAATGGTGTGGGAACTGCTAACGGTGATGGAAATGATAATTTTACAGGATTTGAAAACTATACTCTTTCTTCAAATGCAGATACAATAAATCTAAGTGATGTATATGGAAGTACTATTGATGGCGGAAATTCATTAAGTGATGAGGTTGATTATTCAAATATAAATACAACATTAACGGTAACAGTTGCAAATGGAAATACAAGTGCAACTGTTACAGATGCTTCTAAAACAGATACATTAAAAAATGTAGAAAAAATCATCGGTGGATCAGGTAATGATACATTTGTAGTTTCAGATGTAACAAATATAGATACTCTTGATGGAGGACTTGGAACAAATGAACTTCAATTAAGTGGAAGTAATCTTGACCTATCTTCTGTGACATTATTAAACTTTGATAGTATTACTGTTGCAGCTGGAGATATTTTAACTCTTAGTGCCACTGATTTAGATGATAAAACTATGACTATTACACTTGGAAATAGTGCTACTTTAGAAGTAATAGCAACCAGTAATCCTAATGACCATGATTTTGGTGGAATAACAGTTTTAAAAGAAACAAATGCTACGGCTCAATTGATTTCAAATGAAACAGTTAATTTAACAACAAAAAATCTTAACAATATTTTTGATACATATACAACGACAAATGGTACTTTATCATTAGGTGAATCTCAAGTTATTGGTAAAACTATATCAGGGGCAGGAAGTGCTATTGTAGAAATAAGTGCTGATAGTAATCAAGATTATAGTTCTATTCTAACACTTGATACCCCTACAAATGGAACAGTTAAATTCACAGCAAATTCAACCTTTACAGGAGATTTTGCAAATTCAAATATTGTAGTAAATAATGCAGTTACATTAAGTACAACTTTTGATAAATTATCTGGTAAAACGGATGTATTAAGTGGTGCAGGTAATGTAACTCTTTCTGATACAAATGTGGATGCAAGTAATGTAGATGCTGTAGCAAATGCTATAGATGGAGTATTAACTGCAACCATAACTACAGGAGAGGTAAAAGCGACATTAGATGCAATCACAAATGTAAATGCTAATGATAATATTACCTTTACTACAACTGATACAACTGTAGATGCAAGCGATTTAGTTGACTTAAATGCAAAAGTTGATACTTTTGGTGTAGATACAATTACAGATATTACAGAAGCTTATAATACAACAAATGTAGCAACAGAGGTTGTAAATGCATTAAATATTACTGGAAATACAGAAAAAGTTCTAATAACAGGTGGTTCTTTAGCAGCAAGTGATGTAAATACAATATCAGCTGCAACAACAGGAGTTGTAACAGCAATAGTAACAGCAGCAGCTGCATCAACCTTGGCAAGTGCATTAACAAATACAGATACAAATGATGTATTAACAATAACAGTAAATGCAGAAACTGGTGGAGTAGCTACATCTGCTAGTGATCTTGTATCTTTAAATGGAGATACCAATCAAGTTATTACAATGAGTGCAGTAACAAGTGTAAGTGGTACATATAGTGACTTAAATGATATATATGTAACAAATGCAGCACAATATAATGGTGAAGGGGATGAAGCAGTCACAATTACAGGAACAGTAAGTGCAACACAAGCAGATACAATAGCAGATGCAACAAGTGGAATAGTAACAGCAACAGTAGCAGCAGATAGCGCTTCAGCATTAAACTCAGCATTAGAAGATAGTGGTTCACAAGTAAATGCATATAGTTTAACTATAAGTGGAACAACAGTATCAGCTTCTGATTTAATTACTTTAGATAGCAAAACATCAGTTGCAATTGATACAAATACAAACATAACAACAATAACTGGAAGTGCAGCAGAGTTAAAAACAGTGCTTGAATCAACTGGTATAAATACAGCTGCAAATGTAAATATTGAAATTACTGGAACGACAGCGGTAACATTAGCCCAATTAAAAGCAATTAATGATGCAACCAGTGGAGATATTACATTAAATGCTCAATCAATAAGTGCAGATTATTCAGGTCTTTCATCAGATGTAAAAGCTGCATTTGCAGGAAATATTACAGAACATACTGGAACAATTCACTTAACAGATACTTCTGTTAGTGCAAGTGATGTAAATATAGTAGCAAAAGTAACAACAGGAGTAGTAACAGCAGTAGTAACAGCAGATACAGCAGCTGCACTAGTTTCAAACTTAACAGATGCCTCTTCAAATGATGCTTTAACTTTAACAGTAACAGGAAGTGCAGCAGCATCAGATTTAAATATATTGGATGGCAAAACATCAGTTGATGTAATAGTAAATGCAACTAATGTAACTGGAAGCTACAATGATTTAAACAGTTTATATGTGACAAATGCTGGAAATTTTAGTGGACTAGGTAATGAAGTTATAACAGTAAGTGATACAACTATATCTGCAGGTGATTTATCGACAATAAATACTTACACTACAGGTAATGTTGATGTTACAAATGTAACTAATATAGAAGGAACATTAGCAGAGGTTAATGCACTATATGGAGAATCAGGATTTAGTAACTTATCTGGTAATACAGTAGATTTATCAACTTCAGGTAATTTTGATAGTGTTACTGACTTTAGTAATATAAATAATGGTGATATTGATAATTTAAATTTTGATACTGGTGATGATAAACTCTCTTTTACAGATAGTTCAAGTTTTGATAACTTTACTAATAAATTTAATAATATTGATTTAAATAGTGGAAATGATGAGTTTGATTTCTCTTCAGCTGTAACAAGTGATTTAGATTTTAGCAATGTTTCAAATCTTGAAACATTGAATTTTAGTGACAATGATGATTCTGTAACTTTTGGAAGTGATGAATATACTGCTGGTATTAGAACATTAAATTTAGGAGATGGAACAAATACAGCTGACTTAAATGCAGATACTTCATCTTCTGTAAGTGTAAATGGTGGAATAGGAAATGATGAATTTGTACTTGACTTTAGTAGAATTAGTGAAAAGGATTATCAAGTAGATGGTTCTGCGGGAAGTGATACTATTACACTACATGGATATAACGGTCAAGATGCTCAAAGTTCACTTAATAATGTATTTAATAGTATGGAAAAATTAGACTTGTCTGATTCTGGTGGAACATTTACAATTGATGCAGATGTAATTAATAGTTGGAATGGTACATCTAATGAATTTACAATAAGTGGGGCAGGGGATGATACTTTAAATATTACGACAACAGATAATAACTATAGTTGGTCAACTGATGGTACAACATGGAATAGTGGTGATATTAGTGATGCGGGAGCCGGTACATATTATATAGATACAGATAATAGTACTCCATCTACTGATTTAACAATACATGTTGTGGCATAGAACAAAGGTTCTTGCTTTGTAATGGGTTTAAAAAGAAATAAGAGATAAAATAATTTAAATATAAAAGGATAAAAATGTATAAAAATATAGAAGTTTTGGATAAAGAAAAATTTAAAGATATAAAGTTTACGGAAGTAGAAGCAAAAGAAGTTGGTAAAAATATCGGACTTATACCTCTTGGTTTTACAGAAATTTGGAATGCAAGTCATGATTGTGCTGTTATAATAAGTGCTGGTGAAAATGCTGAATTCTTAGCTTTTTGTGGAGTTACAAATGAAGTTACTATTTTCAATAAAGAAAATGTTTATCTACCAGCATTTATAAGAACATATCCTTTTTTAAATATGGATGTTAGAAATGAAAAAAATGAAGCTAGTAGTGTTATAGGAATAGATAAAAACCCACAATTTGTAGCAAAAAATAAAAAGATATCTATAATAGATAAAGATAAAAATATTTCAAAAGAAGCAAATGATAAGATTGAATTAGTACGGGAATTAAATAGACAAAGAGAAGTTTCAAGAAAGATAATTTTAGAACTAAAAGAGCATGATTTATTAGTTAAAAAAGATTTAAATGTAAAAGTACAAGAAGAAGAAAAAGTAATTTTAGAAGAGTTTTATATTATTGATATTCAAAAACTTATTAAACTTGATGATAAGATATTAGCTACTTGGGCTAGAAAAGGTTGGATGGGTATATTTGATGCTCATGTAAAATCTATTGCTAATTTTAAAAAAGTTTTAGAATCAAATAAATAATTAAACTAACGGAGATTACGATAGAAAATTTATTAGAAAATAATGGATTTAATAGATTAGTAAAAGGCAAAAATGGTTATTGCCTTTATAATCATAATGATATCTACATTGGCAAATCAATAGAAGAGTATGGTGAATTTTCAATCCATGAGGCAAATTTATTTGAAAAGACTTGTAAGGAAGGTGATATTGTTTTTGAAGTGGGTTCTAATATAGGAACCCATACTCAAATACTATCTCAAATAGTAACTAACAAAGGTAGAGTTATAGCCTTTGAACCCCAAAGATTAGCTTTCCAAACCCTTTGTGCAAACTTGGCAATTAATAGTATTACAAATGTAGATGCTTATAATCAAGCAGTTGGTCAAAAAGTTGATAAAATAAATGTACCTGATTTAGATTATTCAAAAAGTAATAATTTTGGTGGAATAAGCTTAGAAAATATAGAAAAGGGAAAAGAAGTTCATCAAAGAACTTTAGATGAATTTATTGATAAAGTAAGTGCTTTTGATTTTTTGAAAATAGATGTGGAAGGCATGGAAATAGATGTTCTTCTTGGGGCTAAGAAGATTGTATCAAAATTCAAACCAATTATATATTTAGAAAATGACCGACAAGAAAAATCAGAAAAACTAATAAACCTAATGTGGTCAATGGGATATAAACTCTATTGGCATTTACCTCCTTTGTATAATTTAGATAATTTTTTCAACAATGACAATAATATTTTCCATAATATAGTTTCTGTAAATATGCTTTGTATTCATGAAAGTATGAAATATGATTTTGATTTAAATGAGTTTAATTTAACAGAGATTACTGATGCACTTTATCATCCTATAAGCCAAAGAAAACTAGAAAAACAAAAAGAGTATAATGATAAATTAAAAGAATCAGCAACTGCTTATAAAAACAAAGATTATCAAAAGGCACTAAATATCATCTCTTATTTGATAGAAAAAGGGTATAAAACAGCAGAAGTCTATAACAATCTAGCTCTTTTATATAGTAAACTTCAAAAATGGCAAGAATCAGTTGATTCTTACCAAATATCTCTAAGACTTGACCCAAATTATTTAAATAGTTATTTTAATTTTGCAGCCTTATTAAAGGGATTAAAAAGATATAAAGATGCTTTACAAGTTTATGTTATGGGTGTGAGAAAATATCCAAAAGATTTTAATCTACATAATAACATTGGAATGGTTTATGAGACTTTGGGAGAAGATAATAACGCCATTGAAGCATATAAAAATGCTGTTAGAGTTAATCCAAAATTTGCAAAAGCAATTAATAATATAGCAGTAATTTTATATAAACAAAAAAGATACAAAGAGTCTAGTGATATGTTTGAGTTAGCACTTAAAACAGACCCTAATTATGTTGAAGTATACAGTAATCTAGGAGCTGCACTTAATCGCCAAAAACGGTATGATGAGTCAATAAAAGCTTTAGAAACATCCATAGAAAAACTACCTAAGAGCGCAGGGGCCTATACCAATCTTGGGAATGTATATAATAAACTATTTGAGTATAAAAAAGCAGAAGAACTTCACAAAAAATCTATCAAACTCGAACCAAAAGGCTCTAATGCATATGCAAATTTAGCCTCATCTTTAAAAAACCAAGGATTAGTTAAAAAGGCTATAGAATCTTATAGAAAAGCAATCACACTTGAACCAAATTTTGTAAATGCACATTTTGATCTTTCTACTGCATTATTAACTTTAGGTGAATTTGAAGAGGGCTTTTTGGAATATGAGTGGAGATTTAAAAAAGATGAAATGCTTCCTCATATCGTAAAATACAAAGAGATATTTTCAAAACCAATGCTTACAAAAAACACTAAGGCAAAAGATAAAGTTGTTTTAATACATAGTGAACAAGGATTTGGTGATAGTATAATGTTTGCAAGATTTATACCTCAAATAAAAGAAAAATTTTCTTGTAAAATTATATTTAAAGCACGGGATGAACTTGTGGAACTGTTAAAAAATAATTGTGATATTGATGAAGTTTATTATAGAAGTAAACCAACACCAGAATTTGATTTTCATCTTCCTATTATGAGTGCAGCTTTTGTCTTAGGTATTAAAGATTATAAAGATTTTAGTTCAAGTGCATGTATAAATAATCTAGAAGATGATAAAACTTTAGCTATACAAAAAGAAAATAAAAAATATAATATTGGGATTTGTTGGAGTGCAAGTGTAACAGGTGAGAGTTATGAAGGTAAAGTTTTTGATTTAAAATACTTTGAACCTTTAATAAATAGCGAAAATTTTAATATTTATTCTTTACAAGTTGGTGATGGAAAGAGTGATATTGAAAAAAATGGTTTTACTAATAAAATTATTGATATAACAGATTCTTTAACTGATTTCAAAAAAACTGCAATTTTTGCAAAAAAGTTAGACTTAGTTATAACTTCAGACACAAGTGTTGCTCATCTTTGTGGTGCAATAGGCGTAAAAACATGGACTTTATTGCAAAAATTTCCAGACTGGAGATGGGAAAATAAAGGTGAAAAGTCTTATATGTATGACTCTATGAAATTGATTAGACAAAAACATGATAGAAATTGGGAAACAGTTTTTCAATCTTTGTTTGATAAAGTTCAAAAAGAGTTTAAAGTAAAGTTATAATACTTTAAACTCTTTATTAAAATATAATTCTTGATATTTATATAAAGGTTAAATATCCTAAAAATCAAACTGAGCCATAACTCTATATGTTCGACCTTGCCCTGGGATTCTACCCACTGGACTTATATCTACTCCTCTAAAGTAATAATCTTTATCAAACAAGTTATTTATTCCAAAACTAAACTTAGCATTTAGTTTGTCATTTATTTTAACTTTTGTAGAGATTTTTGTATTCCATAACATGTAAGCAGGGTTTTCACCTGTGCTACCTGTGATATTTTCTTTTTTTGTATTTGCAGTATCAGAAAAAGTTTTACTTAGATATATCCCTGTAAGGTTCAAGTCATAATTACTTGCACTATAATCAGTGGCAAGACTAAATTGATGTTTAGATACCCAAGGAAGTTTTTTACCCTCATTTTCTCCTGATTTTTGTTCTGTATCTAAATAAGTATAGCCAAGAGTAAATTTTGTATGATCAGTCGCTTTTAAACTTAATAGGGTTTCAATACCTTGATGTAAAGTTTTTTTATAGTTTTTAAACTCATCTTCTGCTCTTACATATTCAATTTGATTATCATAATCTATTCTATATAAAGTTGTTGTAGCACTAAAGATATCATTTGGTATATATCTAGCTCCAATTTCATAATTCCAAGCTAATTCAGGTTTTAGTTCACCTTCTTTTGTCACTTGTGCAACTTGAGGTGTTTTAAGTGATTTTTGGGCATTTGTAAATAAAAACAACTCATTTGTTGCTTGATATCCAACACTAAGACCAGGTAGATATTCACTCATTCTTTTATTTTTATTATTGTCATTAATATTATCATTAAATTTCATTTTAACTTTTTCTAATCTTAGTCCTGGTGTGATTGTAAAATCACCATTCATCAAACTAATAGTATCACTAATATATCCTGCATATGCATTGGTTTTTATTTTCCAATCTCTTACAGTATTTTTTATATTATCATTAAATTTTGTTTGATATAAGAAATAATCAACATCTTCATTTACATATCTTGCACCAAATGTTATTTTTTGATTTTGAGTTGAATATGTAAATCTTGGCTCTATTCCATAAACATCTATTTTTCTATCAGCAGCTCGAATAGAGTCTTCTGTTAGTGGTGTAAACCCTTTATTTTGAGCATCATTCCATCCCCATGTAAATTTTCTTTTACTTGATTGTGCAAAGTTTATAAGACTAAATTCAGTGTTATTTGTAGGATTTAATGTATATGTTAAAGAAGCTCTTTTAGTACTTCCTTCAAAGTTGTCATTTTTTCTTTGAGAAATAGTTCTATCTTTTTCATAATCTTCTGGAAGTATTGCTCCTGGTAAATCAGCATTTGCTTTATAGTATTGAAGAGTTGATTTTAAAGAACTGTTATCTGTAGGATAATACTCAGCATCCAATATTACATTTTTAATATCTGTATCAGAATGATCTCTATATGAATCACCATTGATACCATTATATTGTAATTGCAATCCTAAATCATCTTTTACAAATCCACCTGTTCTTAGATAAGTATCAGTTAAAAGATTTCCCTCATCAGATGTTGTTAATGTCTCTTTTAAAGTTGTTTTTACTTCATTTGTAATAGGTTTTGTAATAAAGTTTATAACTCCACCAACATTATTGGGTCCATAATGAACAGCTGCACCACCTCTTACTATATCAATCTTTTCTACTGTGTCCATTGTAACTGGAAACAAAGACAAACTAGAGTGACTGTATGGGGCCAAAGTTGCAGGTATACCATTTACTAAAGCATTTAAGTAGTCACTTCTTCCAGGTTTTAAACCTCTAACTGATATATTTGGAAGTACACCTGTCCCTGTCTCATCTTGAATTTGAATACCTGGAACTGTTCTTAAAGCTTCTTCTAAATTAAGCGCTGGAGTTTTTTCTAAGTACTCAGAGTCAAGAACAGTTCTTGAACCTACATATTTTTTAACCGTTTGTGTTGATGCATCTCCTAACCAACTTCCTTGCACTTGTACATCTTCTAATTGAGTAGTTTCTGTCTGCGCATAAGATATAGTATTTGCTAAAAGTATTAATGCAACCGCATGTGATATTTTCATCTTTTCCCTTTTATAAATATAATGATTGGAATATTAACGATTTATTCTTATACTAATATTAATAACGATTATCTAAATCATATAAATAAGTTATATATGAATATGTATAAAAAAAGATAAAAATTTGTTATTCTAAGAAGAAACAAGTACAATACGGAAAATAAAATATTAAGATAAATATAATGGCACATAAAGAACATAAAAAAGGTTTACATTTAAGAAACCCCCACAACAAAAGATATGATTTTCCACAACTTATAAAAAGTTTACCAAAACTTGCAGATTATGTTTTTAAAAATAAGTATGATGAAGTATCAATTGATTTTGCAGATGCAAAGGCTGTTATGGCATTAAACAAAGCACTTCTTGCACACTTTTATAATATCAAAAAATGGTCGATACCTGAGGGCTACTTATGTCCTCCAATTCCTGGGCGAGCTGATTATCTTCACTATATTGCTGATATCTTAGCTGAGTTTCATGGTGGGAAAGTACCAACGGGGGCAAAGATAAAAGGTCTTGATATTGGTATAGGTGCTAATTGCATCTATCCAATAGTTGGAAATAGTGTTTATGGCTGGTCATTTGTAGGAAGTGATATTGAAAAAGAGTCTATTGAGTCATCTCAAAAGATTATAGAAGATAATGACTCTTTAAAGGGTAATGTTGAGTGTAGATTACAAACAAACCATGACAGTATCTTTACAGGTATCATAAAAGAAGATGATAGATTTGATTTTACTTTGTGTAATCCTCCTTTTCACAAATCCCAAGAAGAAGCCCAAGCTGGAAGTAAAAGAAAGGTACAAAACCTTACAAAACAACTTATAAATAAAGCTTCACTAAACTTTGGTGGTAAAAGCAATGAACTTTGGTGCAAAGGTGGAGAAGTAGCCTTTGTAAAAGCTATGATAAAACAGAGTAAAAAGTATGCTAAAAACTGTTTTTGGTTTAGTACAATCGTATCAAAAAAAGACAATCTACAATTTATCTATGACACTATTGATTATGTAAAACCTACAGAGTATGACACTATAGAGATGCAACACGGGCAAAAGATAAGTAGAATAGTTATCTGGACATTTCTTACAAAAGAAGAGCAAAAAGAGTGGGCTTCAAAGTGGCAGGATTAAGAGTTATTAAGTAACTCTTGCCAATCCTCTTTTGTATCCACATCGAAAGAAAAATTATCAGCTAAATCAACACTTTTGGGCTCATATTTTACAAAGAGTTGTTTTGCGCCTTTGTTTCCTTTTAGGTTTTGAAGTTCTTCAAAGTATTTATTGGGAAATATTGTAGGTACTGCGTAGTGATTTTTATATTTTGAGCAGATGATTTTATCTTCATTTTTATTTGATAGTTTTATTAAGTTTTCATAATGTTCTATTGGTATCAAAGGCTGATCGCAAAGCATTATTAGAACTTTTTTTTCTTTTATATTTGATACTCCAAAGGCTATAGTATTTCCCATACCTTCTTCGTAGTTTGGGTTTGTTAGTATATTTATTTTTTTATTTTCTATATTTGTTTTTATCTCTTCACTTTTATGACCTAAGATGACTGTTACATTTGAAGTTAATTTCATAGCTTTTTCAATTGCAATATTTATAAGCGTTTTACCCTTTAATTTTAATAGTTGTTTTGGCTCTCCAAGACGACTTGAAGTTCCAGCAGCTATTATTAAAACAGCTAGATTAATGGATTTTTCCATTTTTTCTAGCTTCTATTTGTGCACATATTGATAGGGCTATTGATTGGTGTGTATGTCCACCTATCTCAAAACCAACAGGGGCAAAGAATCTTTTGTCATCTTCAAGTTTGAATTTTTCTTTTTTATCTCTCATGCTTATTTTATTTCCCATAACACCTATGTATTCAACTTTTGAATTAAGTAGTGCTTTTAGATAAGTATCATCTGTTTTTGGACTATGACTTAATATAACTGAAGCATTATATTCACTTAAATCCATAGTTAAGATATCTTCAAAGTTCTCTAACTCTATTATTTTATCTACTTCACTTACATAATCTTTATTGATATTTATGTCCATAAGTGTAGTATTCCAACCCATTAGGTTAGCCATACTTATAAAAGATGTAACATGAGCACCTGAACCAAATATCAAAATAGAGTAGGGCATTTTGATTTCTTGGTAGAATTTATCATCTTCAAATTTTGTTACTGTAGTTCTATCTGTAAATACAAAATCATCATTTTTTATATTTCTAATTAGTGTTTTATCAATACTTTTTAAAGCAAGACCTAGTACTCCATAATCATCTTTTTTGGGAAATACTTGAAGAAAATATTTACTAGTTCCATGTCCTGAGGATTCATCTTTTGGGATATTTTCAAAGTATTTTGATTTTTGATTTTTAAAGGCAGTTTTTGCATACTCTAATATTTGTTTATGTAAATGTTTACTTCCTAAAACACCTACAAACTCAAAGTTAGAGTTTATAAGCATAAGGTTTCCAGCCTTTGCATATGTAGAACCTAGTGTTTGGATAACACTAACTCCTACTAAGTCAAGACCTTCTTTTTTACTTTTTTGAATAAATTTTAAATACTGTTTATTTTCAAACATAATTTATTAGCCTATTTTTATTGGCATAGAGTGGTATCTTTTTCCTGTAGCATCAAAAAGTGCATTTGGTACTGCTGCTAAGATTGGAGGAACACCTGGTTCTCCTATTCCACCTATTTTCTCACCTGAGTTTATAATATTTACTTCTATTTCAGGAGAATCTGAGATTCTACTTACTGTATAATCGTAGAAGTTATTTTGTAAGGCTTCACCATTATTTATTGTTATTTCACTATATTTAAGTGCTGCAATACCAAAGTTAATAGAACCTGCTATTTGGTTTTTTACATTTTGGGGATTGAATGCAAATCCACAATCAACACTTGCCCATACTTTTTCTACTTTGAAATCATCTTTTGTAACTCTCACCTTTGCAATTTGAGCACAAATAGTTCCAAAAGATTCGTGAATAGCTACACCGTAACCTACATTTTTCTCTTTTTTTCTATTTTCCCAATTTGCTTTTTCAGCCACATCTTTTAATATATTTATAAATCTATGGTCTTTTAACATATTTATTCTATATTCAATAGGATCAACACCCGCTGCAAATGCTGCTTCATCAACTATACCTTCAACTGTTGGTGAGCTTTGTGTATGTCCAACTGATCTCCACCATAATACTGGTACTGGAGAATCCATTGTAAATGCTTGCATATCATGACTATCTATATCATAAGGATGATCTACTAATCCTTCTTTTTGTGCTCCATCTACTCCATTTTTAAATCCAAAGGCTTCAAAAGGAGAACCTTTGAAAATAGATTGTGAAGCTACTTTTGCATCAAAAGCTGTTATATCTCCGTGTTTATCTAAGGCAACTTTTACTTTGTTTTTATATTTTGGTCTATAGTTACCCATCTTGATGTCATCTTCTCTTGTCCATAAGGTCATAATTGGGAACTCTTCATCTTTTGAAACAAAAGCTCCATCTAAAACGAAGTCTCCATTAATAGCTCCTCTTCTTCCAAAACCTCCACCTAAATATGGAGTATGGTATGTAACATTTTCACCTTTTACACCTAATACATTTGTAATAGCCCCTAAAGCCATAGTTTGTGATTGAGATGATGACCAAACTGTTGCTTTATCTTTTTCATGATGAACTACTATTCCTAATGGTTCCATTGGTGCATGTGCCAAAAATGGAAAGTCATACTCAGCTTCGATTGTTTTATCAGCACTTGCAAAAGCTTTTTTAGAATCTCCATCTTTTCTCATAGGTGACCCATCTTTTTCCATTGCTTTTGAGTATTGATCATTTAGTTCTTTATCACTTGTGTTTTTGAACTCATCTTTGTCCCAAACAACATTTATATCAAGTAATGCCTCTTTTGCTATCCACCAATGTTCAGCAATAACTGCGATTCCTGAAGGGATTTGTTTTACTTTTATTACACCTTCTTTTTTTAAGGCTTTACTTGCATCAAAACTTTTTACTTTTGCTCCAAAAACAGTAGGGTGATAAACTGCTGCATATTTCATATTTGGAATTCTAACATCTATTCCAAATTCTGCTTTTCCAGTAACTTTTGCCCACATCTCTTTTGGATGTCTAGAGTGTGGTTTTCCTACAAATTTACAATCTTTTAGTTCTTTTACTTTAGGATTAGTAGGAACTTTCATAGTTGATAAATCACTTACTAAGTCACCAAAGTTCATGCTTTCTTTTGTTTTCTTATTAAAAACTTTTGAGTCTTTTGTATAAACATCATAAGCTCTTACTTTCCACTTTTTAGCAGCTGCCGTTATTAGCATTTCATTAACTGCTGCTCCTATAGTTCTCATTTGTAATTGTTTACTATAAACAGATGATGAACCACCTGTAATCATCAATGGTCCAAAAATACTATTATATACTGGTGCTATTTTTGCAGGTACAATATTGATATCTTTCCAATCTACATTTAACTCTTCTGCTATACACATAGCCAATGTTGTATATGTACCTTGTCCCATCTCAACTTGTCCAACAATAAAATTGATATTATTATCTGGTGTTATTTCAACAAAAGCATTTGGTTGTAATGCTTTTTCATTTTTTTTAGTTTCACTAGCTCTTGATTTAGTTGGAATATAAAATCCGATAACATATGCTGCACTTACAGCTGTAGTTGTTTTTAAAAAATCTCTTCTTTTCATCTTACACCTCCGCTGTTGCAGCTTTTATAGCTGTTTTTATTTTGTTGTATGTTCCACATCTACAGATATTACCATCCATGGCTTTTAGTATATCATCTTCACTTGGTTTTGGATTTGTTTTTACAAGACTTGCTGCATTCATGATTTGTCCTGATTGACAATATCCACATTGTACAACATCTTCTTGTACCCAAAATTTTTGTAGTTTTTGTACAGTTTTATCTGTTTGTGTTTCTATAGTAGTTATTTTTTTATTTCCTATTGTATTAATAGGAGTTTGACAGGCTCGTATTGCTTTGTCATCCAAAAGCACGGTACAGGCTCCACATTGTCCCACTCCACATCCAAACTTTGTACCTGTAAGATTTAAGTGATCTCTTAGCACCCAAAGTAATGGTGTTTCAGGATTTATATCTAAATTATAATTTTTTTCATCTACTGTTATTTTGAAAGACATCTTTTTTCCTTTTTTTAAACTATAAGAGAAATTTTAATATAAAAATCTTAATTCTAAATAAACTATACAGTTTAGTTTATTTTATATTTATTTATATAATTTTAGATACAATTTATCCATGAAAAAAAATAGACCATTAAATGAAGAAAAAAGAAAAGCAATATTAAAAGCTGCTATAAATGAATTTTATGAAAAAGGATTTGAAGGCTCTAGTATGGATACAATCTCTAAAGAAGCAAATGTATCTAAAGCTACTGTTTATAATCACTTTAAAAATAAAGAAGAGTTGTTTATAGCTATTACTGAGATTTTAAAAGATAGACTTTATGAAAGTTTCAAATACACTTATAATAAAGATAAGCCAATAGAAGAACAACTATATGAAATGGGTAAACAAGAGTTAGATTTCTTAAGTGATGAAGAAAATATTACTTTGATAAAGATTGCAACAATTGTAATGATTCAAAAAAATCAAATTGGTCTAAAAGTTTTAGAGACAGTAAAGGATGATTGTATGATAACAGTTGCTCAATGGTTTGAAGATGCTAAAAAAGATGGAAAATTAGATTTTGAAAGTAGTTCTTTTGTTTCAAGACAATTTATTGGTATGATAAAATCTTTTGTTTTATATCAACAATTTTATGGTGCCCCAACTCTGCCAAAAGAAGAGCATGAAAACCTTTTAAAACAAGCAGTTAAGATGATAAAAGTGTTGTACAAAAAATAAATATTTTATTTTGATTCAAACTCTAAAAACTGTAGTATAATTCGTTTTTTCAAAGGCGAACACATGGCATTCAGAAACTATGCCCCTATATTTAAAGAGATAAGAAGTAGTAGCTTCTTAAAAATACAATCTCTAACACTGTTTTTAACCACTTACATTGATTGGACATTAATTCCATTTGTTACAAAACTAGAAGGAACTTATCTGCCTGTATTTATGATAAGTTTTTATATGCTTGTTGGTGCATTGGATGGATTTATTCAACCTTTATTTAAAAATATAAAGATTTATAAGATTTATATGTTTGCTATAATTTTAGATGTTATTCAAATATTTTCTTATCTAGTATTTTCTTCTTCGATTTTGACCTTTACATATGTTATTTTGACTATATTTACTATTCAAGGTATTACTTTTGAAGTATCAAGAATACATACCGTAGATTTTATGCAAGAAGAGAAGGTACATTTAAAAGATTATTTGATGATAAGATCTTTTATGATTTCAGGTGCTATTGTTGCAGGAAGTGCTAGTGCAATGTTATTTGATTACTTTTCAAGTGATTTAAAAATATTATTGGTGTATTTGAGTATTTTAGGAGTATTAGGAATTTTATTACAAATAAAACTATACAATAAATTTAAAAAAAGAATTTATGGCTCTGTGATTAAAATAAAAAAAGATAAAAAAGAGTTATTTGAGAAGTTTAGACTATAAAGTAAAAAGAGGATTATGTTAATATACATTTATAAAAAATAATATGGGGATGTTGTGAAAAAATTATTAAGTATTATATTTGTATTTTGTATATTATCAAAGGGAATTTTTGCAGAAGAGTTGAATATTATAGATAAAGATAATAATAGTTGGCTTCAAGTTTATAATAATCTACAAAAATCACAAGCTCTTGAAGAAAGTATCAGACAATTAGAAAAAGATATAAGAAAAGCTAATCCACAAAAAAAAGCAGAATTAAAACAATTATTGAGTCTTCAAGAAAGCAAAAAAGCAATACTTGATGAATTACCTAAAAGTTTTAACAGTATGTTAGACAAAGTAACAATTAATACAAATGTAAAGGATATAAATCTAATAGAATATCTTTTTGCAAGTAAAAAGATAAAATTTGCTGCTCAAACTCAAAAGTTAAATTTTTTAAAAAACCAGTATGATGAAGCGGTTGAATATTTAGAAAATGAACTTAAACTTACTATTTCACAAGATAATAAAAACCTTCAAAAAGAAGAGCAATTACAAAAAGAAATAGCATATTTTGAAAATGCTAAGGGATTATTAGAGGGTAAAGAAGAAGTTTTAAATCGTACAAAAGATTTATATTTTAATGCTTTAAAAGAGTATGGAGAAACCCAATTTGTAACTCATCTTTTAAATTTATCAATTATAATTTTACTTTTTATAGTCTTTTATATTATAAAATATTTTATTATCAAAAAAATTGATAATGAAGAAAAACTATTTAAAGTGAAAAAAGTTTTAAATATCACTTTTTTTATAATAATATTTTTAGTGGCAATTGCCTTTAATATTAATAATATAATTTATGCTGCAACTCTTATTGGTGTTATTGCAGCTGCAATGACTATCGCTATGAAAGAGTATTTACAAAGTATTGCTTCTTGGCTTCAATTGATACTTGGTAACCAGATTCAAATAGGTGATAGAATTTTAGTTAATATTGATGGAAATCCTGTTATTGGTGAAGTCATTGAAATATCACTGTTTAAAGTAAGTTTATATGAAAGTATAAATAATACTACTTCTTCAAAAATAAAAATTGCTGGACGAATAATATTTATAGCAAATAATGTTTTTGTAAACAATTATGTATATAACTATACCCATGACAAGATGAAAAATATCTATGACATGATAGAGTTAAGTATTCCTTTTGGAGAAGATACTCACAAAGTAGAAACAATAGCTTTTGAGGTTGCTTATGAAATGACTGAAAGATATATGGAAGTAGCAAATAAACAGTTTCAAAGTATGAAGAAACGATATGATATGCGTTCAAGAGAATTTAGACCAAGAATACATCTTATTCCTGATTCAAAAGAGCCTTTTTTTACTCTTCGTATTTGGTATGTAGCCCCTTATCATCAAATCATGGAATTGAAATCTCAACTAAGTCAAAAAGTTGTAAAGAGATTACTTGACGAAGGAATCTCTTTTTACTCTAAATAGTTTTGTTTAGTTTTTGGTAATACTTAAATGCATTTATGATGTTATAGCTTAATATCATAGATGAAATTAGAAATAAAAGAATCGCTACATAAATAAAAGGTTTAAATAAAAGAGCCAATAAAAATACAAAATAACTAACAATAAAAATATTGTATTGAAGTTTCATATATTTACTTTTTATAACTTGCGACATTTCTGCATCAAATATCATTTTTGAACTAAGATGAAACCATGTGAGAAATGGAACTATTTTATATAACATTCCATTTATTATTGAATATGCAAAACCAAGACCAAAAACAACTGCAAGTAGAAAATCAAAATCAATCTTTATCCAAATACTTATCATCCAAATAACACAAGCAAAAGATAAGTTTATCATAGCAAAGAACCAAAGATTTATAGTGGTATCTATTCTTGGTCTTTTTCTATTTTTTAGTAAATATATTGTGGTAAGTGAAAAGATTAATGTAAATACAGCTAATAGAGTTTTAAATATTGGCACAAACTTTGAATCAGTAATTATAAATAGTGATAAAAAAATTAGAATTAATGAAATTATCCAATAAAAATGGTTTTTTATAAAAAGTGGATACTCTTTTGTCACATAAAACATAGGAACCACTTTGTATGAAACTCCACTTATTAGCATGATTAGCCAACCAAAAAAGATAGAAGTAATATGTACATCTGCAAAGTTTTTAGAAGTAAAACCACTACCATGATTTATTAAGGTAATTACTCCCAAAATTACTCCCAAAAATAAAAAGCTAAGTGCTGTTATAAATGTCTTAACTGTAGGATTTTTGTCTTTGGTTTTTAAAATAGTAAAAAAAGTACTTAGTGCAAAAAATATAAGTGCAATTAACAAACACAAAGATGCAATATGCATAAAGATTTTAATTGAAAATAAAAAGCTTATTATAAAACATATTGTTCCTATATTAAAAAAAAGAAGTACAAATATCGCTTGAAAATTTACTTTTTTATATGCAACACCAATAATCACAGGAATCATTTGAAATAATGAACCAATCATAACATGGGTAAAAAAGCCTAAAGTTAATATATGAGTTATTGCAATAGCTTCATAATAATATCTATTTTCAATACCACTTGCATAAATAAACATACAAAGGCAAAATCCCACCAAATAAAAACTAGCAATAATATAATATATCATCGGTATTTTATAAGGTGGAGCTTGATCTAGTGATAAACCTTGCATTTTCATTTGTTGCCTTTATAAATTTTCATCTCAAAATAGTTCTCATCATCTTTTATAACTTCATAATTTAAACTATTTTTTTCTAGTGCTTCAAAAAGCTTACAAGGACTCATTCTATGTATGAAAATAAGTGTTTCATCATTTTTAATTTCATGTATAGCCTCTAAAGCTTTTAAAAGAGGGTAAGGGGCTTCAAGCTCACTTACATCTAGAATAGTAGTTTTATTTGAATTCATAAGATTGTAGTTTTTCTACAATAGCATCATTATCATTGTTGAAAAGGTTTTGCATCATTGTATATAACATTTGCTCTTCTTTTGAATTGTGTTGTTGAATAAGTATCATCAAAGATTCACTAAGACCAAAAAATCTATCACTATCTTTTTCATTAATAGCTTCTTCTAGTTTGGGAAAGATTGTTCTTGCTTGATCATGCTCCATTTTCATAACCTTAGTTGGACCACAACCACCATTTGCAGATCTTTCATCAAACATAGGAAACAAATAACTCTCTTCTATATCAAAATGTTTTAAGGTCTCATGTTTAAACTCATCATTTAACTTTGATACTTTGTCCCAATTTCCATCTTCTACTTCATTTTCAAGTTGTGCTAATAATTCATCGCACTCTTTATGGTTATGTGTCATATACTCTTTAATTGTCATTTTATTTTCTCCGATTAATTTTAAATTTTGTAATCTTTGCATAAAATCAAAGAAATTAAATTGATACCAATCAATACAAAGACAAATAATGAATATACATGAGTATTATTTCTTTGATTCTTTAGATGAAAAAGAAAAAAAAGAGCTAGAAAAAATAAGTAGAAAAAAGAGTTATAAAAAAGATGAAATACTTTTTTATAAAGGTGATGAGGCAAAATATTTATATCTTTTAGTAAGTGGAATAGTAAAAGTGTACAAACATGATTACAAAGATAATGAAGTAATAATTCACAATTTAAGAGCACCTACTTTTATAGCAGAAATTGCAAATTATGAAGAGATACCTTATCCTGCTAATTGTTCTTTTGAAGTAGATTCAGAAGTTTATGTAATAGAGTATAATAAATTTAAAGAAAACTTTTTATACAAGCCAGAAATCTCAATGATGCTAATTAAATCACTTACTAAGAAAATAAAAGCTTTAGAAAACTTTATTAACTTTAACATAACAGCAGATAGTAATATAAAGATAACACAATTTTTATATGAAAATGAAGATATCCTTTCAAGCTTAAGACAAGTAAAAATTGCTTCAATTTTAAATATAACTCCAGAGACATTATCAAGAAAAATATCAAAACTAAAAAAAGATAAAATCATTGAAAATAATAAGGGTCATATTAAAATATTAGATCACAAAAAGTTAAAAGAGTTATTCCAATTTTAGAATTTGATTAGAAGGATATTTTTGTACAGCTAAATAGAAGATATTTATATTATTTGTTATATTAGATATTTGGGCACTATATTCTTTTATTTTTTCATTCATCTCTTCATGAGTTAAACTCTCTTTAAAAACTTCTTTTATTTCATTATTTTCAATAGTCTCTTTATATAAATCAAATTTTTTAGTATCTGAATTAAATTTAATTTTTAACATTTTTTATTTCCTAAAATAGATATTTATTTGTATCTACTAAATAATTATTTTATAAACTTTATTTGATTAATAAACGATTTTTCGGTATTCTTATAAGTTATAACGGATAACAAAATACACATAAAACATTATAATGTTGATAATATCACAATATAATGTTTAAAGTCAAGTAAAAAATACATTAAATTGTTGCATAGGAAACATAATATTGATTTATAAAAGAATTAAACATGTTAGAGAAGCTTTGAATTTCTCTTCACAAAAAGATTTTTCTGAAGCTTTAAGTATGCCAAGTAGAACTTATCAAAGTTACGAACAAGCTAAAGTAAAAGACATACCCCATACCTTTCTTGAAAAGTTGAATTTAAGATATAACATTTCAATTGAATGGTTAATATCAGGTGAGGGAGAAATGTTTCTTAAAAAAAATAAAAATAATGAAGAAAAAGATTATGTAGAGTTAATAAAACAGTATTTAGAACTTTTACCTTATAAACAACAAGAGTATTATTATCATAAAATAAAATCAGATATTTTAGAAATTGAAATAAAAGAAAATATTAATACAAATATATAAAAACACCCTAATAAAAACATTATCTTTTCTTAAATCTTTTTAGATATAATCTATGCACTTTATAAAGCTGGAAATTAATAAATGATTGTAAATATAAAACTACCAAATAATATTTCATATGACATAACAATTGATGAATTAAAAGAGTTGACTTTTGATAGAAAAGTTGTAATTGTAACTAACCCAACTGTTAGTGGATACCACTTAGAATATTTAAAAAATAAAATAAAATCTAATAACTTAAGTATAGTAACTATACCCGATGGTGAAGAGTATAAAAATATGGAAACCATTGATATGATTTTAAATCATTGTTTTGAAAATAGACTAAATCGTAAATCTCTACTAATTGCATTTGGTGGGGGTGTAATTGGGGATATGACTGGATTTTGTGCAGCTATTTACCAACGAGGTATTGATTTTATACAAGTACCCACAACACTATTATCACAAGTTGATGCAAGTGTGGGAGGTAAAACTGGTGTAAATAATAAGTTTGGTAAGAACTTAATTGGAGCTTTTCATCAACCACGAGCTGTGTACATTGACCCGTACTTTTTGACTACTTTGCCTGCAAGAGAATTCTCCGCTGGAATTGCAGAAATTGTAAAAATGGCAGTAACTTTCAATAAAGAATTTTTTGAATGGATTGAACAAAATGATTTGACAAATGTTGAAAACATAAAAGTTGCCATCAAAAAATCTGTTGAAACAAAAGCTTGGGTTGTATCTCAAGATGAAAAAGAAAATGGAATAAGAGCTGCTTTAAATTATGGACATACCTTTGGACATGTAGTAGAAAATGAGACAAAATACTCAAAATATCTACATGGTGAAGCTGTAGGTATTGGTATGATTATGGCAAATGAAGTAGCAAAAAAAGTAGGACTTATGAGCCAAGAAGATACTATAAGAGTAAAAAAAGTTTTGGAAAAATATGATATTCCCACAACTTATAAAATAAGTGATGTGGAAGATTTTTATGAGCACTTTTTCTTAGATAAAAAGAGCCTTGATGATAAAATTAAATTTATCTTGCCCGTTGGTATTGGTGATTGTAAAATCACTGATGAAGTATGCAAAACTGATATTATTGATGTTTTAAAAGGATTTTAATTGAGAAAAATATTTTTTCTGATTTTTTCTATTGTATTTACAATAAATTTAAGTGCTGCAAAAATCGAAAATCCAAATGACTCTGCTGTTGCAAATGAAAATGTAAACACTCAAGAAGAGTCTAAGTTAGTTATGTTAGAACCAACGCCTGAAATTAAAGCTAAGATTGATAATTATCTTTTAGAAATTAAAAAAATAAATGATTTATTAGAAGATGATATTTTAATAAAAAGATATTCTAATTATATTGCATATAGAAGTATTTCTAAAGAGTTACACTCTTTAAAAGATGAATTAACAGATGTAAATAAGAAAAATAGGGATTTATTATACAAAGTAGAAAATAAAATTAGAATCAAAAAAAATGAGTTAGAACTTATCTCTGAATATAAAGATTCACCTATTGGAAAGTTGATTGATCCTCCAGAAATAGAGAAATATGAACCTATAACAAACCCTTTTGGTATTATCAATGCTCTTTCATATAAAAAGAAAATGAAAGATCACAAAAAAGAGTTTAATAGAACTATTGATGAAGTTTCAAGGTTAATTACTCTTTTAGATGAAAAGATGCTTTTATACCTTGATTTATATAATTTAGATCCAAAAGATGAGTATGAAAAGAAAATAAACTTTTTAGATAGTGAGAAAAAAGACTTCAATATGGTTTTAGAGATTTTGTCTACTACTAGTGAAGTTTATACAAGAAAAATCGAACAAGTTGTTTTAGAAACTGATAGTCAAATAGCAGAGCAAATTTCAAAATCATTTATTATTTTTTCTATAATTGCTGTTGTCTTTATATTTTCATTTTTAGTAAAACTTGCTCTTAAAAAGTATTTTTCACAAAATGAAAACTTTTATATGGCAAACAAAGTTATAAATTTTGTTTTAGTTCTTTTGATTGTATTGATTGTGCTTTTTTCATATATTGATAATGTTTCTTATGTTATTACTATCTTAGGGTTTGCATCTGCTGGTATTGCTATTGCTTTAAAAGACTGGTTTATGTCTATTTTTGGATGGATGGTAATAGTTACTTCTGGTTCTATTCAAGTTGGAGATAGAATAAAAGTTACAAGAGGTGGTGTTGAAGCAGTTGGGGATGTTCTTGATATCTCATTATTTAAAATTACTATTAGAGAAGATATTACTTTAACTTCATACAAAGTAAATAGAAGAACAGGAAGAATATTTTTTATACCAAATAATTATGTTTTTTCTGAAATGATTGCAAACTATACCCACTCGGGATTAAGAACAGTTTGGGATGGTATTGATATTACTATTACTTTTGATTCAAACTATAAAAAAGCACAGCATATAGCAAAAGAGATATTAAAACACTACTCAAAAGGTTATACAGATATTACAAGAAAACAGTTATCTAAAATGAGAAATAAATATAACTTAAGAGCAACAGGAGTTGAACCTAGAGTTTATACTTTTGTTGAACCTTACGGGATTGTAATCTCTTCTTGGTATCTTACTAACTCTTATGCTGCACTAGTTTTAAGAAGTACAATGTCTCCAGAAATTTTGCAGGCATTTATGGCAGAGGATGATATTACAATAGCTTATCCTACACAACAAATTAATTTAGGGTCGAACCAAGCAGAACGCGTTCCCCCAGCAGATTTACCAGAGGCTCCATAGAATATGAATTTTACAAATACAAAACCAAAAGTTTATTTTAAAACCTTTGGTTGCAGAACAAATGTTTTCGATACTCAAGTTATGATGAGTAATCTAAAAGATTTTGAAATAACACAAGATGAAAAGAGTGCAAATGTAGTTGTTATCAACTCTTGTACAGTTACAAATAGTGCAGATAGTACAGCACGAGGTTATATAAACTCACTAAATAAACTTCCAAATAAACCAAGAGTTGTTTTCACAGGTTGTGGAGTTTGGACAAAGGGTGAGACTTTGTTTAAAGAAGACAAAGTTGATTCTTTATTTGGGCATAGTGAAAAAGAAAATATCAATGAACTTCTTAAAAATGAAGAACGATTTTTCAATGCTGGTGATTTAGAACATATTGATGAAACTATTGTTGAAGAGTTTGTAGGAAAAAGTAGAGCATTTATCAAAATACAAGAGGGATGTGACTTTAGATGTTCTTATTGTATCATTCCTTATGTAAGAGGAGATGCAAGAAGTTATAGTGAAGATAAAATCTTAGAACAAATTACAACACTTGCTAGTAATGGCTTTGGAGAGTTTATTCTAACTGGTACAAATGTTGGTTCTTATGGTAAGAAAAAGCATACTTCTTTAGCAAAACTTCTTAAAAAAATCTCTTTAATCAAAGGTGTTAGAAGAATTAGAATGGGAAGTATAGAGCCTATTCAAATAGATGATGAATTTAAAGAAATAATTGATGAGCCATTTATGGCAAGACATCTACATATAGCACTTCAACATACTTCTAAAAAGATGCTGGAAATCATGAATAGAAGAAATAAAGTATTAAGTGACCTAGAACTTTTTGAATTTCTAAAAGATAAAGGTTATGCTCTTGGAACAGATTTTATAGTAGGGCATCCTGGTGAAACAGATGAGTTGTGGAAAGAAGCAATTGAAAACTTGCATAGATTCCCCCTTACTCATGTACATGCATTTACTTACTCAAAAAGAGATGGAACTCCAAGTGCAACTATGAGAGAGCAAGTAAAAGGTGATATTGCAAAAGCTAGATATAATGAACTTGTTTCAATCATAGATGAGAAAAATTATAATTTTAGAAAAAACAATAAAACTACTTTAGAAGTATTAATTGAGCAAGAAAAAAATGGAAAATATATAGGACTAGATCAATATTTTAATCAAATAGAAATCCAAAGTAATGCTGACTTGGTTGGAGATTGGGTTTTTATAGAGAATTATGAAGCAAAGGATAAAATCAATGTTGCAAAATTCTAATGACATGAAGAATAATAGAGATAAGAACTTAAAACTCATGCTTTTATCAGGTATAGCGTTAGTTGTACTATTTTTTTATACTATTTACAAAAGTTCATCATATATCCAAACTAGTACTTATAGTTTTGGTTTAGTTTTTATTGTATTTCTTTTGATTTTTGCAGTAGTTGCAAGATTAAAAAGAGATAAGATACAAGAATTTATCAATAGAAATAAAGTAAAAAATTCAATATTTGCTCAAGAACTTGAAAAAAGAAAAGCGGTGAATGAAGAAGTTCCAGATGAAGAGAGTTCTCATATTGAAGCTGTAAAACCAAATACTACATTTAAAGATGTAGCAGGTATTGCACAAGTAAAAGAAGAACTTGAAGAGATAGTTGAATTTTTGCATAATCCTAAAAAATATTTTAAATATGGAGTTAAATTACCAAAAGGTGTTTTACTTTATGGACCTCCAGGTGTAGGTAAAACTTTGATTGCAAGGGCAGTTGCAGGTGAAGCAAATGTTCCATTTTTTTATCAAAGTGGTGCAAGTTTTGTACAAATATATGTGGGAATGGGTGCAAAAAAAGTTCGTGAACTTTTTGCTAAAGCCAAAGTAAATGCTCCATCTATTATATTCATTGATGAAATTGATGCTATTGGAAAAGAGCGAGGTGGAAAATCAAATGATGAGAGAGAATCAACACTAAATGAACTTCTAACTCAAATGGATGGTTTCGAAGGTGATAATGGTGTAATCGTAATAGCAGCAACTAATAAAATAGAAGTACTTGATGATGCACTTTTAAGAGCTGGAAGATTTGATAGAAGGGTTAAAATCACACTTCCAAATATAAATGATAGAAGAGAAATTTTAGAATTATATTTAAAATCAATAAAACATAATATTGATATAGAAACTCTTACAACTAATCTTTCTGGATTTTCATCTTCTTCTATTTCAACACTTATCAATGAAGCTATGTTATATATGATAAAGTTAAATGATAAAGTTCTTGAAAAAAAGCATATAGAAATCGCAAAAAATAAATTAGAATTTGGTAAAAAAGAGAATTTTATTTTATCAAATAATGAAAAAGAGATATTATCTATTTATCAAGCTTCAAAAGCTTTTATTACTAAACAAAAGGTTTCACTATTTGATGAAAATAGTACGAAACTAAATAGCGTATTCCCTTCAAAAAATCAGCTTAAAAATGAGCTTAAAAAATATTTAGCTGGAAGTATTGGAATTGAAGTACTAAAAGATGAGCAATATGCTATTTTTGAAGAGGATTTAGAAAAAGCGAATAAATTAGCAAAAGAGATGGTTGAAAAATTTGCAATGGCTAGAGAAAGTAAAGAGCTAATTGATCAGACGAAAGTTGAATTAAAAACTATTTTTGATGAAAATTATGCGGAAATAACTAGATTGTCAAAAATTATGATAGAAAATGAAGTAATAGAAGAAAATGAAATCTAATTACTTCAGTGGTTTTTGTTTAAATAATGAAAAAGAACTCTTTTGTGAATATTTAATAGAAAATGATTTTACACTTTCTGGCTTTTCATATGGAGCTATAAAGGTATTTGAAGAAGCTTTAAATAGTGACAAAAGAATTAATTTAATTCAACTCTTTTCTCCTGCATTTTTTCAAACTCAAAATGAAAAATTTGTAAGAATGCAATTAATGTTTTTCAAAAAAGATGCAAAGAATTATTGTGAAAACTTTTTAAAAAATATATCTTATCCTTCAAGTATTGATGTCTCAAAGTATTTTAAAGAAGGTTCCTTTGAAGAGTTACAAACTCTTTTAACTTATAAGTGGGATGAAGAGAAAATAAATCAGCTTTTAAAAAAAGGAACTAAAATAGAAGTTTATTTAGGTAAAGAAGATAAAATCATAGACTCAAAAAAAGCCTATGAGTTTTTTAAAGATTTTTCAACTGTTTATTTTATGAAAAATCATGGACATATTTTAAAAGGAATTTTATGAAAATAAGAATTGGAATAATAACTGCAAGTGATAGAGCAAGCCAAGGTGTATATGAAGATTTATCAGGTAAAGCTATTATTGATACATTAAATGATTACTTAACTAGCAAATGGGAACCAGTATACAAATGTATTGAAGATAACCAAGAAACAATAGAAAATACCTTAAAAGACCTAGTTGATAATGAAAATTGTTGTTTAGTAGTAACTACTGGTGGAACAGGACCTGCAAAAAGAGATGTGACCCCAGAAGCTACAGAAAATGTATGCGATAGAATGATGCCAGGCTTTGGTGAACTTATGCGTGCAGAGTCTTTAAAGTTTGTACCAACAGCTATTTTATCTAGACAAACAGCAGGATTAAGAGGAAGTTCTTTGATTGTAAATCTTCCCGGAAAGCCTAAATCTATAAGAGAGTGTTTAGATGCAGTTTTCCCAGCAATTCCATATTGTATTGATTTGATGGAAGGACCTTTTTTAGAGTGTAATGAAGAGGTTATTAAACCATTTAGACCAAAACAAAAATAAGTTATATAGGAAATAAATTGAAAAAAATCATTATAACAATTGCATTATCAGTAATTTTCTTTTATCTTTTAAGTTTTTACTTTTCAACTCAACATGCAACTTTAATCTCTATAATATTTTTACTCGTAGTATTATGGTCAAATGAGGGCTTAGCTTTAGGGGTTGTATCCTTATTGCCTATTTTACTTTTCCCTACTTTTGATATATTAAGCACCAATGAAACAGCCTCTAATTATTCAAAATCAATAATTTTTCTCTTCTTAGGTGGTTTTATGATAGCCATTGCTACTCAAAAAACAGAGTTGCATAAGTATATTTCAAATAAACTTTTAACGCTATTTCCTAATACACCAAGGGGAATTATCTTCTCACTTGCTATTACTTCAGCATGTTTGAGTTCACTTATTTCAAATACTACAACTGCACTTTTACTAATTCCAATTGCTATATATCTAAGTGATGATGCAAAAGTTAGACTTAGATTTGTATTATCAATTGCATATGGAGCAAGTATTGGAGGAATAGTTACGCCAATAGGAACTCCACCAAATCTTATTCTTTTAGGTTTTATGGAACAACATCATATCGAAGCAATTCCTTTTGTTAAATGGATAGTATTAACAGCTCCATTAGCAATGGCAATGTTAATAGTTATTCCATATATTTTATCTTTGGGTTTAAAAAATTCGGTTATTGATGCTAGTTTACATGAAATTAAACCCTTAACTAGTGACCAAAAGAGATTGATATATATTCTTGGATCTTTAATTGTTTTATTATTTGTAAATTCAAAAATAGAACCTTATTATATGGGATTAGGTCTAAATGAAAAAGGAATACTTCTTGGATATGGTTTATTGATGTTTTTACCAAGAATTGGTTTTTTAACTTGGGATGATACTGTAAAAGTTCCATATGAAATTATGTTTTTATTTGGTGCAGGTTTTTCTATTGCTATGGCATTTTCAAAAACAGGTTTAGCTGATGTAATCGCACATCATTTATTATCCTTAACAGGATTACCAGTCGTGTTACTTATACTTTTAGTAGCTGCTTTAGTTACTTTTACTACAGAGATTACATCAAATACTGCTTTAATATCTGTTGTTCTTCCTATTCTTTATTCCCTTGGTAATGTGGGAGGGGTTGATTTATCACTAATTTTATTTGTTGCAACTATTTGTGCTTCTTATGCCTTTATGTTGCCAATTGCCACGCCACCAAATGCTATAGCCATGAGTAGTGGAGTTGTCAAAGTAAGTGATATGGCAAAATATGGATTGGTTTTTAATATTTTAGGTATAGTTTTTATAACAATTATTGCAATGGTTTATTGGCAATATAGTATATAGCTTTACAATTAATTAACAATGATATGTTAATATCTATAAAATTTAGGAGAATAGAATGAAAAAGATTTTTAAATTGATGTTTTTATTTAGTATGTTAATTTCCTTGAATGCCTTTGCATCAACAGAATTAAGTAAAAGTGAGGTAAATGAATTAGGAAAGCTTCCAATATTTTTTGGATCGGGGATGAAAGTATTAAAAGCTTATAAAGAAGATAATTTTTACCTTTTAAGAGTAAATATTCAAGAAAATATTCAAGAGTTAGTTTTAACTGCTGATAAGAAATATTTAATTGCAGGTAAAATTTATAATGTTGTGTCTGGTGAACAAGTTTCAATTCCTAATGATGTATCAATTTTAAAAGACAAAGAAGTTTTAACTTATGGTACAGGTAATGATGTTTATTATTTATTTACAGATCCAGAATGTCCATATTGTAAAAAGTTTGAGTCATATTTTGATCAAATTAAAAATGATGTTCAGTTTAAAATTTTCTTTTTCCCATTGAGTTTTCATAAAAATGCAATACCTTTATCTAAATATATTTTATCATTTAAATCAAATGAAGATAGAGTAAAGGCACTATTAAGCGTGACACCTGAAACAAAAGTGTATTTAGATAAAACTTATACTAAAGCACAAGATGAAGCTTTAACAAATGTTATTGATGCTCAAATGAAATTAGGTGAGAAACTAGGTGTAAGAGGAACTCCAACACTATATGATATACATGGTAAAGCACTTTCATGGGTAAAAGTTTTAGAAAGATATGGGGTAGAAGTTAAATAATATATGCAAGAGATATTTAAAAAACTAGATTTAGAAGAGTATTTATTAAAATTCTCAAAACTATTGGCAAGAGAAAAGCCAATTGTTTTGGAAGGTGATATAAACTTACACTATAGACTCATAAATGAGTTGAGTAAATTTGATTTAAAAGAGCCAGAAAAAGTTGCAAACCTTGATGAAAAAATTGTTCATATCCAAAAACAAGGTACTTTAAGAGTTGAAGATGTTTATGAGTTTATAAAGATAATAAAATATTTTCTTTATTTAAAAAGATTTACTTTTGAGGGAAAACTTGGCGAATGGCTAGATAAAGTATTAATACCAAATGATGTTGAAAAAATAGTTGATTTTTTTGATTCAAAAGGTAATTTCAAAGATGGAATTGATAAAGATTTAGACATGATAAAAGATGCCCTTTATAGAAATAAAGAATCTATAAAACAAGCACTTCATAAATCTATAAATAATAGTAAATTAAGACCATATTTAGTTGATTCACAAGTACATTATGTAAACTCTGAGGAGACATTACTTGTGCGTGGTGGTTTTAATAATATTATAAAAGCAACTGTTGTGCATAGATCTAATTCTGGATTTTTTTATATTTTGCCACATTCAATTTCTGAACTTAAACAAAAAGAGTCAGACCTTAAAAATAAACAAGAAGAAGTTTTACTAAAAGTTTGTAAGAGCATATCTTCAACTTTTGAAAAGAACTTACTATTTTTAAAATTTATAAATAAAGAGTTTGATAGAATTGATCACTATTTAGCAAGATTATTTTTTGCAAAAATTGATGATAAGAATTTTATTATTCCTTCAAAAAATGGAAAAAATATTTTAAAAGAGTTTGTTCATCCTGCCCTTCATGGTGGAAAGCCTATTTCTATTGATTTTTCAAAATCTGTTATTATGATAACAGGGGTAAATGCAGGTGGAAAGACTATGATGCTTAAATCAATTCTTTCAGCTGTTTTATTGTCTAAGTATTTGATACCTTATAGAGCAAGTCAAGACTCTTCTATAGGGTATTTTAAAAATGCCTTGGCAGTTTTAGATGACCCTCAAAGTGTCAAAAATGATATTTCTACTTTTGCTGGGCGAATGGTGGAATTTTCTAAATTATTTACTCAAAGAGATGTAATAGTTGGAGTTGATGAAATAGAACTTGGAACTGACTCAGATGAAGCAGCTAGTTTGTTTAAAGTAATTATTGAAGAACTAATAGATAAAAACATAAAAATCATCATCACAACTCACCATAAAAGACTGGCAGCTCTTATGGCTGCTAATGAAAAAGTTGAACTAATAGCAGCTATTTATGATGAAGCGAACCAAAGACCAACCTATGACTTCTTACAAGGTACAATAGGGCGTTCGTATGCCTTTGAAACTGCACAAAGATATGGAATACCTATCAATGTTGTTAAAAAAGCAAAAGAAGTCTATGGTGATGACCAAGATAGATTAAATGAACTAATTGAACGAAGTAGTGCTTTAGAGATGGAGTACCAACAAAAAATAGCTAAATTAGATATTGAAATTGATACACACCAAAAACTAAATAAAAATCTAAAAGAAGCAAAACAAGAACTTGATGACCATATAAATGATGAAAAATCAAAACTTCACAAAGAGTATAAAGATGCAAGAGATGAAGCTAAAAAAGCTATAAAAGCTAAGATATATCAAGAGTCTCATCAACATTTAAATATAGCTCATAAAAAAGTAAAAGAGATAACAGTAGAAAAAGTAGAAGAGAATTATAACTTTAAAGAAAAAGATAGGGTTAAATATAAAAGCTCAAAAGGTGAGATAATATCTGTAAGGGGCAAAAAAGCTTTAATTCTTACCGACGCTGGAATGAGATTGCATGTTAATGTAGATGAATTAAGACCGTCAGGAAATGAAGTTAAACCAAAAGTAAAAAGAAAGACTACAATAAGTGTAGAAAAACCTCAAGGTGGACATGTAAATATTGATTTACATGGTTTAAGAGGTGATGAAGCTGTTGAAAAACTTGATAAGTTTATTTCTGATTGTTTGATCTCTGGCTTTGATGAAGTATTAGTTTACCATGGAATTGGTACTGGAAAATTATCTAAAATAGTAAAAGACTTTTTAATCAAACATCCAAATGTAAAATCATTTACTGATGCCCATCCAAGTCAAGGTGGATTTGGAGCTAAGGTTGTAAAATTATAGAAAAGGTAATAGGCATGGATAAAGAACTTGAGAATATACAAAAGTTTTATGATGTAATAATAGAGTTTTTTGTTAATTATAGTTTCCAATTAATTGGTGCGATAATTATTTTTCTTTTAGGTTGGTATGTTGCAAATAAAGTTTCTGCTTTTATAAAACGGATATGCGATAAAAATGAACTTGATGTTACACTAACTAAATTTATTGTAAATATTATCAAATTTTCCATCATCATTGGGGTGGGAATAGTTGCTGTTGGAAAACTTGGAATTACTCTTACTCCTTTTATAGCTGGTATTGGTGCTGCTTCCCTTGGTGCTGGTTTGGCCTTACAAGGAACACTTTCAAACTATGGAGCAGGGCTTTCTATTATTATAGGTCGTCCTTTCATTGTAGGAAATACTATTAGTGTTGATGGAGTTTTTGGAGTAGTAGAAGAAATAAGACTTGCACATACTATTTTATCAACTGAAGATGGTGAGCAAATAACAATTCCAAATAAACATATTATTGGTGAAATATTAGTTAACTCTTTTGAGTATAGAATTGTTGAAACTATTGTTGGTATTGATTATAATTCTAAACCTGAAGAGGCAATTTCTCTTATTGAAAATATATTAAATAAATTTGATGCAGAAATTATTTCAAAAGAGGCTAAAGCTCAAGTTGGTATAAAAGAGTTTGGTGATTTTTCCATAAATATAGAGTTAAGATATTGGGCTCATACTAAACATTTTTTTGAGACTCAATACAAAGTAAATCTTGCTATTTTTAATGCTTTAAAAGAAAACAATATCAATATTCCCTTCCCAACTTATACTATTAAGAAGTAGGTTTAACTACTTCTTTTTTATATCTATTGCTAGAGGAAACTCAACATATTTTGCTTTTTTGTTATCTAAGATTTTTATTTCAGGATTTATAAATAGCCTATTATCTGTAATCTTGTGCTGTTCTAAAAGATATTTTTTAATTGATGATATTCTACTATTTGCTAAGTTTTCTAATTCTTCTTTTGTAATATCTATTTTTGGTAACATAAGTGTTTTTATTTTAGATATATAAGATGTTTTATCAAGAATCATTTTATCTTTTTCTTTTATCATTGATTTTGCTTTTAATTCTTTAAGTGAAACTTTACCATTGTATATAGATTCTAAAGCCAATAAGTATTTATCACCATCTTTGATAGTTTTACTTTTTTTAGAGATTAACTCTTCTAATTTTATATCTTGTAAAGCAATTTTATCTTTAATCTTATCATATGCAGGCTCAACTTTTAAAGCAAGATTTGGTCTTTTTATAAAAGCTTTAGCGATATTATCTAAAGTCTCTTTTTCTGAGTCAATTAAGTTACTTTCCCCATAAACAAATTCAACCTTTTTTATAGAATCTTCACTAACACCTAAAATTGAGGCTAAAAGTGAAAAAGGAGAAGCAACTGATTTGATAATAAGATTTGTAAATACTTTCCAAATTATTGGGGCTACAGAAAACTGTGGGTCATCTAGATTTCCACTAATTGGTAAATCAATATCAATAATTCCATCAGAATCTTCTAATAAAGCAATACCAAGTTCTAAAGGTAGATTTGAACCTTTGTTTTTATCAATCATTTTCCCAAGTTCAATTTTATCGATTATGACGCTATTTTGAGCTTTCAAGTTCGATTTTGTGATATTGTAGTGCAAGTTTAAATTCAATTTTCCTTGTTTTACTTCCCTTCCAACAAACTTATCTGAATAGGGAGTAAAATTTTTCATAGCTATATTTTTAAAAATAAGATTTACATCTGTAAGTATTTTTATATCATCCAAATTTACAACTCCTGTAATCTTTGTATATCCATATTCATCAATTTTACCTACAAGCTTCAATTCAGTAGGTTTTGAACTTTTTGAGTTAAGTTCTGAGAAATTACCATTTAGTTTTGTAATGTTAGTTTTAAAAGGTACATTTAGGTTTTTGTCTTCAAATAATAATTGAGCATTTTTAATATTTACAGGACCTATATCTAAAATGGTAGTTGATTTTTCATTTTTTGTATTTGTTTTTTTTGTCTCTTTTTCTACTAGTTTCTCATTACTATTTTCACTTTTTCCTAATATTATTGAAGCATATGGATTTGGAATATCTACACTTGATAATTTGATTTTGTCATTATCTTTTATAAAATTATGTAGATTTATTTCTATATCTTTAGTTTCAATTTTTGTGTTAGCTGATTTGTTATTTATTTTTATATTTTTTGTTCCAATAGTTGATTCATCAACAGTTATATTATTATCCATGATAGATAGTTTTTTTAACAATACATTTATATCTTTAGCATCTATTGTACTTTCATTTTTTAAATCATCATATGAAAAATTAGAATTATTTAGTGCAAAAGAATTTAAATCAATAAACCATGGTTTATTACTTGTATCTTCTTTTTTCTCAATATTATTTTTAGGGCTATTTGAAATATTGATTAAATTATCAATATTTAATTTATTATCTTTAGATGAAGATATATTTACAAATAGCTTATTTAAAGCTATGTTATCGATACTTATTTTTTGTTTTAAATAGTCAAGATGTAAGTTATTAAGTTCGAGGCTTTTTAGTCCTGCTAGTGTCTCTTGATTTTTAACAATATTTAAATTTCTTAATTCAAGGGTTGCTTTATCTATGTAAAGTTCTATATCTTTAGTTGTATCAAGTTTATATCCTAACTTTAAATTTAAAGTTGGATTATCAATAGTGAAGTTTAATAAATCTTTTGAATATCCTAAATACTCATTGGCATGAAGATTTTCAAGTTTGATATTTCCATACATCTTAAAAGGTATAAGTCTTAATCCTCCCTCAATGAATAGTTTTGTATCTTTATTTATAATTGTATTAAGACTATGTGAGGCTAAAGCGTTTTTAAAAGTACCCAAGTCATAAAAAGTATAGTTGAAGTTGTTTATATTTGTTGTAGTTTTTTTTGAATTAAATATTTGAGTAAAAAGAAAATTTCCATTTATAATTTGAATCTTTGTGATTTTAAATGCTGGAATAGAAGATTTTCCATCTGTTGATTTTTCTTCAGGTTTCACTTCTTGTTGTTTCATAATAGATGCTAAATTAATATTACCATTTTCATCTTGGACAATATTTACATAAGGTTTTATTAGATTTACTTTCTTAAAGCTAATATGATATTCATGAATTGACTTTAAAAGGGAAAAGTCAATTTCAAAGCTTTTAAATCCTACTAATTTCTCATCTTTATTTGATATAGAAAAACCATCAAGTTTTAAATCCAAAGTATATGGATTGAAACTTACTTTTTCTAACTTGCTTTTATAAATGAGTAAATTATCAAGATTTTTGATTATTTGGTCTTTTGCAATATAAGGTATTAAAAAGAAACCTAAGAGAGAATAAATAACAAAAAAAGATAATAAAATTTTGATAAAAAGGTTATTTTTCATAGGAAACTCCAAATAATTAATTAATTTATTATAGCAAAATAAATCACAAATTTGTTACAATACCCTTTTTAAAGGAATTAGATGAATATTATAGAATTATTTCAAAAATTATTAAGATTTAAATCACTTACCCCTTATGATGATGGAGCTTTTGATTTTATAGAAGAGTATTTAGGTAAGGATTGGACTTGTATAAAATTAGATATAAATGGCACAAAGAATAGATTTTATTATAAAAAATTCAATGATAAAAAACAGCACTTATGTTTCGCAGGACATATTGATGTAGTACCTGTAGGACAAGGTTGGGAGATAGACCCATTTGCAGCTGAAGTTATAGATGGAGTAATAAGTGCAAGAGGTGCCCAAGATATGAAAAGTGGTGATGCAGCTTTTTTATATGCTTGTAAACACGCCAAAAATTTTGATGGAACACTTTCTATCCTTATGACAAGTGATGAAGAGGGTGAAGGAACTTACGGAACTATCAAAATGCTTGAACACCTAAAAGAGATAGACTTTATACCAAATTATGCAGTTGTAGCAGAACCTACTTGTGAAGATGTTTTTGGTGATGCTATAAAAGTAGGGCGAAGAGGAAGTATAAATGGATATATTACTATAAAAGGTAAACAAGGTCATGCTGCTTATCCTGAGAAGTGTATCAATCCTGTACACAACTTTGCAGAGATTTTACCAAAATTAGCAGGGCATAACTTAGATGATGGTGATGAATATTTTGCCCCATCAAAGATGGTAATAACAGATATAAGAGGTGGTATGGAAGTTACAAATGTAACACCAAATGAACTAAAACTTATGTTCAATGTAAGAAATTCAACAAATACTACAAGAGAGTCTGTAGAAGAGTTTATACATGAAAATCTAAAAGGTTTAGACTACGAGTTTAGAACTACACAAGGTTCATTCCCCTTTGTGACAAACAAAGAATCAAAAGTAGTCAAAGCTATGGAAAACTCTATAAAAGAGGTTTTAGGAGTAACTACAAAACACTCAACCCATGGAGGAACAAGTGACGCTAGATATTTTGGAGCCTTTGGTATAGAAGCCATAGAATTTGGAGTTATAAATGATACTATTCATAGTATTGGTGAGAGAACAACAGTTAAAGAAGTAGAAGGTTTAACTGCTGTTTATGAGGATTTGATTAAGAATTTTTAAGGAAAAAATTTATTCAAATTATTTTAGTTAGGTATGATAAATACGAAATATTATCTAGTATAGAAAGTAAATGTTAGTTTGTGAAAAATAAAAAATAAAAAATAAAATAGAAATAATTGAAAGTAAATAATGAAAGAGAAGTCGTTTAAAGAAATACATTGTAAAACTGCAAATGAATTATGGGAGTTATTAAGTCCAACTAATAAATTATTTGATGATCCTTGTAAACTAATTTATCGAGGGCAGTCTAATTCAAAGTGGGGATTGGTACCTTCTGTTTTAAGAAAGAATAAGAATAATCAACTTATGAAATTATTTAAAGAAGAATCTCCTGCAGATTTTCAAATTTTTAATGAATTATCTATTTTAAATAAATTTGTAGAGTACTGTGATAATTTAGGTATAAAAATTCCAAATGATTCAATAAATTTTAGACAGAATAATCTCAATACAAATAATATAGATAAGTATTTGCGTAATCCATCTTTATGGCCTAACGAAGAAATATTTGAATTAATGGCAATGGCTCAACATCATTCTGTTCCTACAAGATTATTAGATTGGACTGAATCTCCATATGTTGCTATGTATTTTGCAGTATCTTCAGCATTTTATAGATATATAGAACTTTTAGAAAAAGAAGGACTTAAAGGTGATGAAAAGATAGCAATTTGGGTATTAAATTTAGAACTTAAAAATTTATACGATTTTAAAACTTTGTATGTTCCTAGAAGTTCCTCACTTAATATGTCTTCTCAAAAAGGTTTATTTACTGTTCATCCTCATAATGGCAATAGAGGTGAAAGTTTTGTTGTAAAAGGATTAGAAAATATATTTTCGATTTTATCAAATACTCCTTTACTAAAAATAACTTTACCAATAGATGAAGTTATCAATTTATATGATTTATGCGAAAAAGTAGGAATGACTTCCACTACATTATTTCCAAATACTCAGGGAGTAGAAAAAGGCATTAAAGACACTTTAAATAAATGGTATTTAACAGATAATCTACTTAGATAATATAATCTAATTCAAAAGAATAAAAACAAAAGCTTTAGAAGTAAAATATGTAGATAAAATAGTTGTTGGAAAAACTCTCCTCAATCTAAAAAAGCGATTCAAAATGCCATTGATTATACTAAATCCGTTCAATAAATTTAAAAATTAAAAAAGAGTTAACAAATAATGAACCTAGAACAAATAGAAGATATATTTATGGCTAAACAATGTGCAACAAAAGATTTTCCTTTTGGTGATGATACTATGGTCTTTAAAGTTATGGATAAGATGTTTGGTCTTATTAGTTTGAAAAAAACTCCACTAAAAATAAATTTGAAATGTGATCCAAATGATGCCATAGCCTATAGAGATATTTATGAGTGTGTAAATCCAGGTTATCATATGAATAAAAAGCATTGGAATACTATAACCTTAGATGGGACTATAAAAGAAGAGATAGTAAAAGATATGGTCAATGAATCATATGATTTAATAGTATCTAAACTAACAAAAAAACAAAGAGAAGAGTTACTTTTTAAATAATTATAAAATGAAAAACGATATACTATCGTATAAATACAAAAGGAAAAAACAATGAACAGTTTACTCTAATTCAAGGGTAAAATTTAACTTATCCTTGATACTAAATATAGATATATCAAGGAATTTATATGCAATATCTAAAAATAAATAATCTTACTTTTAAATACACAAGCAGTGAAATATTTTCAAATCTTAGCTTAAGTTTTGAAAAGGGTTGGAGCTGTTTAGTTGGCTCAAATGGTTCAGGTAAAACCACACTTTTTAAACTCATTGCTAAGAGCTTAAAACCCCAAGAGGGAAGTGTCCTTGGCAATGAATTGGTCTATTATTGTGAACAAGAACTTCATGAAAAACCAAATGGTTTTGAAGAGTTTATTTACATATACAATACAAAAACATTTAAGCTAAAAGAGTTACTTCACATAGAAGAGGAGTGGTTTTATAGGTGGGAAACTCTAAGTTTTGGGGAGCGAAAACGCATACAAATAGCTATTGCTCTTTTTTTAGAGCCCGATGTTTTATTGCTTGATGAACCAAGTAATCATCTGGATATAAAAACAAAAGAGATATTGATAAACAGTTTGAAAAACTTTAAAGGCATTGGTATTTTAATAAGTCATGATAGAGAACTTTTGAACTCTTTGTGCCATAACACAGTTATTATAAAAAATAAAAAAATCTATAACTATAAAACCACTTTCCAAAAGGCAATACAAGAGTTAGATTTATATTTTAACTTTTTGCAAAAAGAGAATGAAAATATAAACAGTAGAGTGAAAAAATTACAAAACAATATTCAAACACAAAAAGAGAAAGTATTCCAATCAAAAAGCAGATTATCAAAAAAAAATATAAATATAAAAGACAAAAGTCTAAAAGAGAAAATAAACTTAGCAAAACTTACAGGAAAAGATAAGTCTGATTCAAAACTTGTGACAAGTTTTTCTAAAAAAGCCCAAGAGTTGTCTTCTAAAAGAAATGAAATAGAAAAAAGTTTTGATAAAGGTATTTCAATAAAAGATGAAAATAGTAAAAAAGAGAAGTTCTCTTTTCTTTTAGAAAAAGGTCAATTACCTTTAGGTGAAAAAAAGATTTTGAAGTATGAAAATCTATCTTTGAATAGAGGTGATAAAATAGCTATAATAGGTGATAATGGTGTAGGTAAAAGCAGTTTTTTGAAGTTAATTATTTCAAAAATAGCACCCCATAAAAGTTATTTATATCTTCCCCAAGAGATAGAAAAAAAACAAAAAGAAAATCTTTTTGAAGCAATAAAGAGTTTAAATAATGAAAAAAAAGGTGAACTTTTTACTCTTATACAAAGGTTATCTTCAAATCCTAAAAATCTTTTAAACAATAAGAATACAAGTCCAGGAGAGCTTAGAAAACTTTTTATTGCAAAGGCTTTATTGGATAATATACAACTTATAATATTAGATGAGCCAACCAATCATATGGATATAGATTCAATACAATCTTTAGAACAAGCCTTAAAAGAGTATCAAAATACTCTAATAGTAGTAAGCCATGATAAAACTTTTACAAAAAATATCAATGCAAGGATTTACTCTATCATAAAAGGTATAGATGATTTTTATGAGTTAAAGGAACGAAATGCAAATAATAAAATATAATGATAAATATAAAAAAGAGATCCCAGAAATTTTTACCAATACCATTCATAAAACATGCAATAAAGAGTATACAAAAGAGCAATTAAACGCTTGGGCGAATTTGCATATTGATTATAAGACTTGGGAAGAAAGATTAAATAAAACAAAACCCTATTTGGCAATACTTGATGAAAAACTTGTAGGATTTGCAGAGTTTTATGATGATTATATCGATTGTTTTTATGTCCACCATGAATATCAAGGTTGTGGCGTAGGGGAAATGCTTATAAATCATATTTTTAAAATATCAAAGGAGAACGAACAAACTCTTTTAAAAGTTGATGCAAGTATCACTGCAAAACCATTTTTTGAGAAGTTTGGTTTTAAAGTATTAAAGAAAAATAGGGTTAAAAGAGGCAATATAGAATTGACTAATTTTACTATGCTATTGTCCCATTGCTGATTTTGTTGCAAAAATCACTATTCCTATAGCAAATAATAAAACCACTAAAAGTGAAATTATCTTATAAAAAGAGAGTTTTAAAGTGATGTTTTCCTTCTTTTTACTTTCAAAGTTATTATATTTTATACAAATATATAATAATACAAATCCCAAAATTGTACTAACAACTTCAATTATAAAAAGTGTTTGAGGCATGGGTATTGGGCTTACAGGAAATATTTTAAATAAATCAGAAATATAAACAGCAATATAACATATTGCAAAGAAAGCTGAGATAATCAAAGAGTACGCTTTATTTTTTATTACTAAATAAGCACCTAGAAAACTTAGAATCCCAAGCGATGTAAGAAAAATATTAAACAAAGTAAGAACAAAAGGAGAATAAGAAGAAAAATCTCTTGTTTCTATAGGACCACCAGGAACTAAGATAGTTAAAAGTATTGATAATAAAATCAATAAAAAAGCTATTATATAGTTAATTCTCATAATTAGTTCCTTAGTATTTAAGTAATAAAATATTGCCATATTTACTATTTAATAACAATAATTTTAAAAGTATTTATAATCTATTTTGAAAGTATAAATAAAGTTAAATAGGGAATTGATAAATTTTAATGTATCAAGGGAAGAAAGTGAAAAATAAATTATATTTTATGTGTGGAAAGATGGCAGCTGGTAAATCTACACTATCAAAAAAATTGGCAGAAGAAAATAACGCAATATTATTGAGTGAAGATGAAATATTAAAAAAGCTTTATCCAAATGAAATAAAAACTATAGAGGATTATATAAAATACTCTAGAAGATTAAAGGATATGATGAAAAATCATATAATAGAATTGTTAAACAAAGGTAATAGTGTTGTATTAGACTTTCCTGCAAATACAATCATTCAAAGGGAGTGGTTTCAGAAAATATTTGAAGAATCACATGTTGACCATATAATGCATTATGTAAAAAGAAGTGATGATATGTGTAAAATGCAATTAAAAAAACGAAATGAAAATCTATCAAAAGATGAGCCATTAATTGATGAATCAACTTTTGATGCTATAACTAAATATTTTCAAGAACCTCAAGAAAATGAAGGTTTTAATATAATATATTGTTAGAAGATTTCATCATTATTTAAATTATAGTATGCTTATACAAAAGGAAAATACAATGCAACAAAATAAAACTAGTTTTTTGATTTTGGGAATATTTATATTCTTAGGTTTGAGTACTTTAGGGTATTTTTTTAAAAGTGCAATTATTGAATATAAACAATATGATAGAAGTGTAAAGGTAAAAGGTCTTTCTGAAAAAGAGTACAAGGCTGATATTGTAATTTGGCCTATTGAGTATACAGAAGTTAGTAATAATCTTGAAGAACTATATAACTCAATAGATAAAAACAATGAAAAAATCAATAGCTTTTTAATTTCAAGCGGCATAGAAAAAAGTGAGATAACTTTTTCTGCTCCTATAATCATAGATAAAGTTGCTCAACAATATGGTAATGAAAAGATAAACTATCGATACAACGCCAGACAAACAATAACAGTGTATTCAAAAAACATTGATGCAATTCGCGCTATAAAAAGTTCTTTATCAAAACTTGGAAAGCAAGGTATAGTATTTTCAGGTGATAATTATGGAAGTAGTACAGAGTATATTTTTACAAGGCTAAATGAAGTAAAACCTAAGATGATAGAAGAGGCTACAAAAAAAGCAAGAGAAGTAGCTCAAAAATTTGCCTTTGATTCAAAAAGTAAATTAGGCAAAATAAAAAGTGCATCTCAAGGTCAATTTACAATCTCTCAAAGGGATAAGAATAACCCACAAATTAAAAAGATTAGAGTTGTATCAACTGTTGAGTATTATTTAACAGATTGATACAAAGTACAAAAAAGCTTTTAGATACTTTATGTATTCAAAAGCTTCTGATTCCCCAATAAGATTACACAAATACCCAAAAATATTATAAGAGAACCTATAATATCATATTTACTAAAGTTTTGTTTTTCTACAAAGACTAACCAAATAAGAGAAGATATTATATAAATTCCACCATAAATTGCATAAGCTCTTCCTGCAAATTCTAAGTTTACTTTTGTAAGTGTATAAGCAAAAATAACAAGTGATATAATTCCAACAAACAGCCATATATACGATCTTTCAAGTTTAAATACCATCCAAAAACTATAACATCCAAGTATCTCAAAAAGTGCTGCAATAAAAAATAATATGATTTGGCTAATCAAGTAAAACTCCTAATTTTTATCAAAATGCTTTTAAAAACTCTATCCAAAAATATTGAAGTGGATATAAAAATACTATAGTTAATAATGCTAAAGTAAGTAAAATCTTTAAAACATATTTTTGTTTTATTTTTGCAAGTGTAAGACCTACTATTAGAGGTGGGGCTTGATAAGAGAAAAATATATTTGAATATGCAGCAACTTGCATCATAAGTATTTGCTCTAAAGTAAATCCTGTGGCATTTCCTATTTGTTCTGCCATTGGTGTAAATATAGCAGGAATACTTGGTTGAGTCGCAAACATTCCTGTTACTGACATAACTAAAGTAACTTTTATATAGTTTAGCACTGCATATTGTGATGGTTCATATACTCCAATCAAATTTGATAAAATATCTTTTATATAGTCATTATGGGCAACAACAGTTCCAAGACCTATAATTGTTGCTACAAATAATAAAGAAGAAAATTTTATACTATTTATATCCTCAGATTTTATTATACCAATCGATGGTAATGCTAAAAATAGTATTCCACATATTGCAATAATACTAGGAGCAATTTTATGGATAAAATCAGTTGCCCAAAGAACAATCATAATTGAGATAGTAAAAAGTACTATAATCTCATTTTTTGAGAACTTTACTTTTGTTTTATTTTTGTTTATGACTTTTGGAGTATCTTTAAAAAAGTTAAAAATTAGTATAACTATCATGATATCTTTTAAAATACCAAAAATTAAAAAGTTAGTAATTAAGTAATGTGAATATAAAATTTCATAATTATAAATTTGTGCAGATAGACCTGTTAATATCATATTTGGTACATTGGCAGGAAGTATTGCAAATCCAGACATAGATGTTGTAAGAATAAAAGCTAGTAAAATACCAATATATCCTTTATCATTTTCATTAAATCCAAAACTTTTAGCAACTGCTATTGATAAAGGAACCATCAGTACAACTCTTCCTACACTTGAAGGCATAACAAAACTAAAAAGAGTTGAAAAAATTGTAATTGAGATTATGATATTTAAATAACTAACATTTTTTAAATTTGAAAAAATCTTTGAAAATCTATGTGTTAAGTTTGCATTTTTTATAGCTGTAGCAATTAGCATACCTGCTAAAACTAACCAAAATGCAGATGAAGCAAAACCTGAAAAAATAAGCTCTTTTGAACTTAATGAAAAAGCAGTACATGAAAATAAAAAAAGAAGGGAACTATAAAAGCTTGGAACTATACTTGTAGCCCAAAAAATTATAGTTGATAAAACTATAGTAATAAGAAATAAATCTTTTTGTTCTGTAACAAAATTTAAAAGAATAGAATATATAAAAATAGGAATAGCAATAAATAAAATTGTTTTGAGCATTTTTCTACTTGTAATAATTTTCCAATAGAATATTATTATTTCTATTAAAAAATCATTATTTTGCAATAATAAATAATAATTATTCTTATAATATTACATTTTGTTATTAATTATAATTTGTTTTAACTTTTTTTGTTACAATACATATTAAATTTTATATATTTTATTGGGGTTCTAAGAATGAATTTAGAGAAATTAAAAGATGTAGAATCAGAATTTTTTGATGCCTATCCAAAGGGCTTTGAGGATGAAAAGTTAATTAAAATGGTAAAAAAGTTCAATCCTGAAAAATTAGAGGCTTATGCCAAAGAAGCTTTTCAAAAAAAGAACTTTTCAGACCCTCATTTTATCGTAGAAGCATATTTTAAAACCATACAAAAATCAGTCATGGTATCACTTTTTGATAAAGTAAAACTTCGTGATGTAATAAAAGCTTTAACATCTTATGAAAAGGATATGCTTAGCATTGAGTTATATGAATTATTGTATGGAAATAAAAAAAATGGTTTTGATGGACTTGTAGAATTTTTGGCTGAGTTTGGAATGGCAAAGTGGACTTTAGTAACTCTTGTGCCTTATAGTTTTAATAGGCAAACAGAGTATTTTGTAAAACCAACAACAACTAAAAATATAATAAAGTACTTAGAAATACCAAACTTAATATATAAACCAAGACCATCATATGAGTTTTATAAAGAGTATTCAAAAGTATTAGATACTGTTAAATCAAAAGTTTCAGGAGCACTGTCTTTTGACAATGCTGCATTTACAGGATTTTTAAAAATGGGTATTGAAATTTGTAGTGAATAATTAATAAAGGAAAAAAATGTCAAATAAGGTTTTAAAGAGTTTAAAGGTTTTATTTATAGAAGATGAAGATCTTATAAGAAATAAGATTGTTTCTTCTTTGGAATATATTGTAGGTGAAGTTATAGCCGCTTCAAATGGAATAGAAGCATTAGAAAAACTTCAACATTTTACTCCTGATTTGATTATTACTGATTTAGAAATGCCCAAAATGAATGGCGCAGACTTTATTCATGAAGTTAGAAAAAAGGATAAAGATACTTGTATCATAGTTGTGACTGCATATACTAGTGAAAAGTATTTATTACAACTTATTGATATGCATATTGAAAAATATATTCTTAAACCAATAACTTTGGAAAAATTAATCAGTGCTTTGGAAGATTGTCAAAAAAGATTTTGCAATTCTACTAATTTAAAAAGAACTCTTCCTGATGACTATACATACGATTGGAATCAAAAATTCTTATTACATAAAGATGAAATGATTACTCTAACAAAAAAAGAGATTTTATTTTTAGAACTTCTTTTTAAAAATATTGATAGTGTAACTTCTTTTGAAGAGTTACAAGAGGTTGTTTGGCAAGACAGTGTTATGACAGACAATGCTTTGCGTTCTTTGATTAGAAACTTAAGAAAAAAATTACCAAAAGACTTCATTGTCAATTTATCAGGTATTGGTTATAAAGTTGCGTAAATATTTACTTCTTTTCTTATGCGTAAGTCTTTTATTCTCAAGTCAAGCAATAATATATAAACATGACCAAACAAAGAATATACTTATAAATAAAATGACAAAAGATTCCCAACTAAAAGTCTATATGCCAACTCTTCCATATTTCAATCTAATAAGTTTAATTAATGGAACCTTAGTAAAACTAAGTGATTCAAAAAGAGGTTGGGATTATTATTTAGCATATAAGCATAAAAAGATAGATGAACTCACCTATGACTTTTGGTTAAGAGATGATGTTAGATATCAAGATGGTACAAAATTTGATGCTGATTCTGTAGTTGATAATTTTAAACATTTTATCAATGGTCCTTTTTTATATAGTAATATTCATAATGCATTAGATTCAGTTGAGAAGTTAAATGATTATAAAATAAGAGTACACTTGAAAATACCCTATGGAATGTTATTAAATGATTTGTGTGTAATAAATTTTTATACAAAAAAATATTATGAAAAATATAATTGGACACCAAGTTTAACAGCTCAAAATACAAAAGGTCCTGGTCTTTATGGAGCAGGACCTTATATTATGGCTCAAGGTTATGCCACAGGATTAACCCAAAGTAAAAAGATAATTCTAATCGCAAATCCATATTATTTTGAAAAAGACAAACCCTATATAAAAAAAATCACTATTTATACAGAGCTTCCAACAAAAGAAGTTATTGATGATATTTCAAAATATGAAGGAAAATTAGATATTGCGTATATTCCTTATAATAAAAAAACAGAAATAGTAAATTCAAAATATGCAAAGCTTTTGATCTCACCATCACATGGCAATTTAACAGTTCATATGAATCTAATAAAGAAAAACTCAAAATTAAAAGATATAAAAGTCAGACAAGCTTTAAATGATGCCATTGATCAAAAACGATTAATCAAGTTTGCGTTTAAGAATGAAGCAACTATATCACCATTTTTATTATCTTCTAACACTTATTTTGCAAAAGAGTTATCAAAAAAATATTTAAATAGAAAACCAAGATTTACCCAAAAACAGTTGCATGATATTTTAAATGGCTTAGAACTAAAAGTTGTCACCCAAGATAGATTTATGTCTGTTTGGAAAGGAATTGAGTACCAATTATCAAAATATGGTGTAAAGTTAATATATACAATAACTAGTGATGAAAAAGTTGTTTTAGAAAAGCTTTTGAACAATAGAAAAAATATTTATGATTGGGATTTATTAATTTGGGGAAATGAAGACTGGAACGGAAGTCCTTGGACAGCATTTTTTACATTATATACAAAAGCAAATTGGTGCTCAATTGATAAAGATGATTATTTAGCAAATGAGTTTGAAAAGTTATTTAAACTAGATACAAATTCAAAAGAGTTTCAAGAAGAGGTAAATAAAGTCTTATTATATAGTTATGAAAAAGCCTACACTCTAGTTTTACCTTCACCAAATATAGTAATTGCATTAAATAAAGAAGTATCTTACCATCCTTCAGAGATGTCAACTTTCCCTTTATGGAATGCAAAAATCACCCCTTACCATTGGTCTGTGAGAAAAGAAAAGTTAGATAAAGATAGGTTAAATTACCTATATCCAATTAGGATTGAAAATGAATAATTTAAAAATACGACAAAAGTTTTTTATTTTGGGCTTTATTGCTCTTATTTCATTACTACTTTTAGCTTTACTATCATTAAAAATAAATAAAGATAGTTTTACTAATTCAAATAATGTTGTAGTAAACTTTAAAGATACACAAGAGATTCAAACTTTTTATATAGAAGAACTTTTTTTATTAAGAGAAATTACTTTATCTTTAGTTATTTCTCCAAATGATGATTTTAAAAAAAAGTTTGATGAAAAAATTTCACCTATTATAAATAGATTGGATAAAATTTTTTCAAATGAAATACCAACAAATAAAAAAGCATGGGAAGATTACAAAAAATTAGTTTTAAAAACTAGAGAATACTCTTTAGACGGATTTGATGAAGGCGCCTTTATGAATACTTCTTCTGTTGAAAGAGATAGCTTTTATTTTTTAATTAATAAGCTAAAAAGAATTCAAAAAAAGAATTTACAAGAGTCTGAAGAAAAATTAACTGAATTGAAAAATGATACAAAAATAAATAATGTATATATTATCTTAGGTGTTTTGATTATAGGTATTTTTGGATTTATTCTTAATCTAACAGTTATTTTAAAGATAATAAAACAAATTGAAAGTGTAGAAAGAGGTTTACAAAAGTTTTTTAAATACTTAACAAATCCTACTGCGTATAAAGAGCAATTGCATATTGACATAAAAAGTAAAGATGAACTTGGATTAATGGCAGAAGCTATTAATACAAAAGTTAAATTGATAAAAGAGAACTTACAAGATGATTATAGGTTGATACAAGAAGCAACTTTAACTTTAGATTATTTAAAAGAGGGTGTATTTGGTAAAAGATTAGAAAAGCAAGCAAAATCCAATGAACTAAATGTATTAAAAAATGTTATGAATGAGATGATAGGAAATCTAGAAAATAAAATATTAGAAGAGCTTAATCATAGAACAAATCAAGAAAAACTAATGATTCAACAGTCAAAACTAGCTGCAATGGGTGAAATGATAGGAAATATTGCCCACCAATGGAGGCAACCACTTGGTGAAATAAATGCAGTATTGATGGAAATAGAAACAATCACTAGATATGGGAAGTTAGAAGAGGAACACCTTTTAAAGAGTATAGAAACCTGTAATGAGATTGCTGAACACATGTCTACTACTATTAGTGATTTTCAAAACTTTTTTAAACCCTCAAAACAAAAAGATAAATTTTCAGTATTAGAAGTTTGTAAAAAAGCTATAGCAATTATTAATGCATCTTTAAAAAATAATAATATAGAACTAAGCTTTGATATTCAAGAAGATAATACAATAGACGGATATTCAAATGAATTTTCCCATGCAATATTAAATATAATTTCAAATGCAAAAGATGCACTTATCTCAAGAAAAATTAAAAACCCAAAAATAATTTTAAGTATAAAAGTTGGTAAAGAGTTTACTGTAATTAAAATAGAAGATAATGCTGGAGGAATCAAGCTTAAAGATATCAATTTAGTATTTGAGCCTTATTTTACAACTAAAGGTGAAAAAAGAGGCACAGGAATAGGTTTGTATATGACAAAAGTAATTATCGAAGATAATATGCATGGCTTTATTGATGTAAAAAATACAAAAATAGGAGCACTTTTTAGAATAAAGGTCAAATAGTTTATTTGCCACTTTTTCTACACTTTTTTTCAACTAATTACACTTTTTTTTCTTTTATAATTTACTAAATAGAGAAAAAGGAATGATATGAAAAAGAGTTTGATTTTTGGTATAGTTTTTTTAACTATATCCTTGTATGCAAGTGAGACAATGTATACAAGTTCTGTTAAAAATCTATTTGAAACTTCAAATAGTACTGCCTCAAAAGGAAGACTACTTCCTACCTCAGAAGTAAAAGTAATTGAGAAAAAAGATGGCAAAGTAAAAGTCGAAGTCGAAGGTTTTATGAAAGCTGGAGTTTCAAATGCACTTTATTTTGCACAAGGTAAAAGAATCCTAATTGCTGGACTTAGTAAAAGTGGAAAGTTTGATATAAAAACTATATCTACAAGTACTGGTAAAAATGGTACTGAATGGAAAAAAGTTGTTTTAACTGCATATACAAAAGATGATAATCTAACAAAAGATTTAGATGCATTATATGAAGAAGCAAACAAAGTTTTTAAAGATAACTGTGCTATGTGTCATCCTATTCATGCTTCTACTGAATTTACTTCAAATCAATGGCCAAGTATGATTAAATCAATGATTTCTAGAACTGCTATGACAAAAGAACAAAATTACTTAGTTACTCAATTTTTACAAAAACATGCAAAAGATATGAAAGGAAAATAAAATGAAAACTATTGATCAAAAAAGAAGAGGTTTATTAAAAGTTGTTGCACTTTTTGCTGCTGTTCCATTTATTGACACAATTACAAAAAGAGGTGAATTAGTTGCTGGAACTATTGCTAAATTTTCTACATCACTTGTAGAAAATGGAGAAGTATTAACAGCTGCTCACTGGGGTATATTAAAACTAACAATCAAAAATGGAAAAGTTGTAAAATCAGAACCATATCAAAAAACATCAAATATTGAAAACTCTTTACAACACTATACAGATGATTTAATTTATGCAAAAGATAGAATTAAATACCCAATGGTGAGAAAATCTTATTTAAAAGACCCTAATAATCCAAAACCTGAATTAAGAGGTAATGATGAATGGGTTAAAGTATCTTATGAAGATGCTATAAAACTTATCTCTACTGAACTTAAAAAAACAAGAAAAGAAAAAGGTGCAAAAGGAGTTTTTGCAGGAAGTTATGGCTGGAAAAGTAGTGGAAATATGCATAATGCAAGAGTTTTATTACACAGATTTATGACAGCAACTGGTGGATTTACAGGAACAGTTGGTGATTATTCAACTGGGGCATCACAAGTTATTATGCCACATGTTTTAGGAACTTTAGAAGTATATGAACAACAAACTTCTTGGCCACTTATAATAGAACACTCAAAAGTAGTTGTACTTTGGGGAGCAAATCCACTTTCAACTTTAAAAATTGCTTGGACTTCAAGTGATGAAAATGGATTTAAATACTTTGAACAATTAAAAAAATCTGGTAAAAAAATAATTTGTATTGACCCTTCTAAAACTGAAACTTGTGAATATTTAGATGCACAATGGATTTCTCCAATTCCAAATACAGATACAGCAATGATGATGGGGATGGTTCACTATTTATTAGAATCAAAAAAATATAATCAAAGTTTTTTAGATGATTATACAGAAGGGTTTGATAAATTTAAAGATTATTTATATGGAAAAGAAGATAAAGTTGTAAAAGATATTAATTGGGCATCAAAAATCTGTGGACTTGATGTTGATACAATTAAAGAACTTGCAAATGTAATCTCTGATAACAGAACTATGCTTATGTCTGGATGGGGTATGCAAAGAGCTCATCATGGTGAACAACCTCATTGGATGTTAGTAACTCTTGCTTCTGTACTAGGACAAATTGGACTTCCAGGTGGTGGATTTGGTTTATCATATCATTACTCAAATGGTGGGGTTCCAACTGTAAAAGGTCCAATTGTTGGAGGAATAACTGCAAATGTAACTGCTAATAAAGCAGCAGGTGGTGCAGAATGGCTTCAAAATGCAGCAAAATATTCATTTCCTGTTGCTAGAATTGCTGATGCTTTATTAAATCCTGGGAAAAAATTACAGTTTAATGGTAAAGAAATAGTTTATCCAGAAATTGATTTTATATATTGGGTTGGTGGAAATCCATTTACTCACCATCAAGATACAAATACATTAATTAAAGCTTGGAAAAAACCAAGAACAATTGTAGTAAATGAATTATATTGGACACCAACTGCTAGAATGGCTGATATTGTTATGCCAACAACTACAAGTTATGAAAGAAATGATATTACAATGACTGGTGATTATTCTAATTTAAATATTGTTCCTATGAAACAAGCTGTTAAAAGACATTTTGAAGCAAAAGATGATTATCAAATATTTAGTGACTTATCAAAAGAGTTTGGAGTACATAAAGAGTATACTCAAAATAAAACAGATATTCAATGGATAGAAGAATTTTATAATAGTGCACTAGAACAAGCTAAAAAAATGAGTATAAAAATGCCAAACTTTAGAGAGTTTTGGACTAAAAATAGACCATTAACTTTTGAAGCTCCATATGAAAATACACAATTTGTAAGATACGGTGACTTTAGAGAAGATCCAATCTTAAATCCACTTGGAACTCCATCTGGAAAAATTGAGATTTATTCTCAAACAATTGAAAAAATGAACTATGAAGATTGTAAAGCTCATCCAACATGGCTTGAACCAGCTGAATGGTTGGGAATGAAAGATAAAAAAGCAGAATTTGCACTTATTAGTCCACACCCACATGATAGACTACACTCTCAATTAAACAATACAAGTTTAAGAGAAAAATATGCTATATCTAATAGAGAGCCAATTTGGATTAATACAAAAGATGCAAAAGCAAAAGGTATCAAAAATGGTGATATTGTAAGAGTATTTAATGAAAGAGGGCAAATCTTAACAGGTGCTATATTAACTGATGGATTAAAAGAAGGTGTTGTTAAAGTTAAAGAGGGTGCTTGGTATGACCCAATGGAAAAAGGAAAAGAAGGAACACTTTGTAAAAATGGTTCAGCAAATCTTTTAACAAAAGACATTCCAACTTCAGAATTAGCTAATGGAAATAGCTCAAATACAGCTTTAGTAAATATTGAAAAATATACAAAAGCTGCTCCAGAATTAACAATCTTCACTCAACCTAACTAAAATAAAAGTAGAGATTCTTTCTCTACTTTTTAACTTCAAGATAAAAGCGGTTAAGTTTTTATATAATCTTTTTCATAAAAATAAAAAAGAGAGAATATGAAAGTAACAAAAGTAAAAAACTTAATAATTTCAGGTCTTAGTGTAATCACAAACAATAAACTTGAATTTGAATCAGAAAATGGGAAAATCCCTCAGTTATGGGATGATTATATTGAAAAAAATGTTTATGGAAGTACTTTCAATAAAGCAAATAGTAAATATATGTATGGTGTTTATAGTGACTATACAAGTGATGTCACAGGTGATTATAAAGTAACTGTTGGAGTAGAAGTAACAAAACCTAAAAATGCCTTAATAATCCAAGATGAAAGATATTTAGTTTTTTCAAAAAAAGGTGAACTTCCTGATGTTGTAGTTGAAACATGGGTTGAAATATGGGAATATTTTGAAAATAATAGTGAATATGAGAGAAAATATAGTATTGATTTTGAAAAGTATGTTAAAGAAGATGAAATAGAGATTTATATCTCAATAAAATAATTATTTGAGATAATATTTAATTATTTTTTATTAAATATTATCTTATTTAAATAAATATTGAATACAATAACGGCACAAAACTCCAGGAGAAATTATAATGTTTAAGATTTTTGGTATTTTAGCTCTTCTTTTGTCAAATGTTGCATATGCAACTAATTTAGGCGAGCCAGATTTAACAAATACATGGGTTGGTATTGTTTCTTTATTTATATTTGTTGTAGGTTATTATGTAATTGCAAATGAAGAAAAATACGAAATTGACAAATCTGTTCCAGCACTATTTGTTGGTATTTTTACATTTTTATTAATCGCAATTTATTTTGTTACAAATAATTTAGATATAAAGTTAGTACATGAAGAAGCAGAAAATGTTATTTTAGAAATTGCTGAAATATTCTTTTTCTTGTTTGTTGCTATGACATATATTGAATCACTACTACATATGAGAGTTTTTGATAGGTTAAAATATAATCTTGTATCAAAAGGTTATAGTTATAGAAAGCTTTTTTGGCTTACAGGATTATTATCATTTTTTATATCACCTTTTGCTGATAACCTTACTACTGCGCTTATTTTATCAACTGTGCTTTTTACAATTGAAAGAGATAAAAAAGAGTTTTTAGTTCCAGGTGCTATTAATATAGTTGTTGCTGCAAATGCTGGAGGAGCTTGGAGTCCTTTTGGAGACATCACTACACTTATGGTATGGACATCAGGAAAAGGTGACTTTTTAGATTTCTTATACTTATTTCCTTCATCTATTTTAGGTTATTTAGCAACTGCATTTTTATTATCTTTAGTTGTTCCAAGAACAAAACCAGCTTTTGATAGTGAAGTTGAAGTTCCTCAAATGAAAGAGGGTGCAAAAACAATTATCTTTTTAGGTGCTTTAACTATTGTTATAGCAGTTATTTCACACCAAGTATTAGATTTTCCTGCAATGTGGGGAATGATGTTTGGATTAGTTTTATTAAAAGCATATTCATTTAAATTACAAAAGAAATTTGGAAAATCTCATTTTGATGTATTTCAATCAATGGCAAAAATTGAAAATAATACTTTGATGTTCTTTTTTGGTATCTTATCAGCAGTTGGTGCTTTATACTTCTTAGGGTGGTTAACTTTAGCTTCTATTGTATATGAGCCAAATTATTTAGGACCTATTTATTCAAATATTGCTGTTGGATTTTTATCAGCAATTGTTGATAATGTTCCTGTAATGTCTGCAATACTAAAAGCAAATCCAAATATGGACTTGTCAAATTGGTTATTGGTTACTTTAACAGCTGGTATTGGTGGTTCTTTAATATCTTTTGGAAGTGCTGCTGGTGTTGGAGTAATGGGAAAACTAAAAGGTATATATACCTTTTCTAGTCACATGAAATATGCTTGGATGATATTAGTTGGTTATTTCATCTCTATAGGCATTTGGTATTTTCAATTTGAGATGCTAAAAATTTATTAATATATTAAAGCTTTCTTTTTTAGAAGGCTTTAACTATAGATTACTTAAGATTACTTAATTGTATTTTGATATTTTGTAAATAAAAACAAACCAACCATAATAAGAGTAAGTCCTACAAATGAAGTAAGATTTAACGACCCACTTCCTAAAAATACTATTCCCCCAATTAAAGCAAAAACTACTTCACTAGCTTGTGTGGCATCAACTGCTGCTATTTCATTTGAATCTTTAGCAATATTTCTTGCATATAAAAATATTGAAGTTGCAAAAACACCAGAAAATAAAGCTACAAGTGCAGTATTAAAAACTTGAGAATCACTAGGAGCATTGGGTTGAATAATTGCTATTAAAATAAACCATAATGGTAAAGATCCAAGAGAGAGTAAAAAAACTTTATTAAAAGCATTATTTAATAGTTTTGATTTTATTTGTGGTACATTTTTATGGTTTCCATTTTTTGCTTCCCAAACAAGTTGATTTCCAATAGGATAACAAAAAGAAGCTATTAGAATAGGAATACCACCTAATAATAGAGCTTTTAAGTCAAAGTGATCCATATGAGATAGATTTACTAAACAAACCCCCAAAAATACAAGTGCAGAAAAAAACCAAATTTTCTTAGGAAACTTTTTACCAAAAAACATCAATACAAAAAGTGTAGCCACAACTGTAAATTGCCAAGTGGCAGCTATAACCCAACCAGGAGAAAAGTCAGCACTAAAACAAATCAAGGCATAAAAGAATCCAAAACCAATAGTTCCACTTATTGTCCAAAAAATATAATTAGAAATATATAATTTACAAACATCTATAATTCTTTGTATTCCACCTTGAAATAATAAAACTAAAGCCAAAAACAAAATCATAAAAAAATATCTAAGAGTTGCAGACCAAAGCCAATGTCCACCCGATACACTCATAAGCTCATTTAAAACAAAAGTTGTACTAAAAAAAGCACCTGCAATAATTCCCAAAACAATCAATTTAAACATTAAAATATCCAATAAAATAATTTTTATGAAGTCTAACACAATGTGACTTTATCTTTTTTGTGTTATATTACAAAAAAAATTTAATTAGTGGTTTGAATAATGAAAACAATAGGATTATTAGGTGGTATGAGTTGGGAAAGTACTGCTTTATATTATAAACAAATAAATGAAGAGATAAAAAATAAATTAGGCTCTTTACACTCTGCAAAAGTAGTTATTTATAGTGTTGATTTTGATGAAATTGAAAAGTTACAACATATTGGAGATTGGGATAAAACAGCTGATATCTTAATTAAAGCTGCTCAAAGTATAGAAAAAGCAAGTGCAGATTTTCTATTAATTTGTACAAATACTATGCATAAAGTTGTACCTCAAATTCAAACTAAGATAAATATACCAATAGTTCATATTGCTGATGCAACAGCAAAAGTTTTACAAAAAGACACTATAAAAAAAGTTGGCTTACTTGGAACGGCTTTTACTATGAGAGAAGATTTTTACAAAAATAGAATAAGTGAAAACTTTGATATAGAAGTTCTTGTACCAAATGAAGAAGATATAAAAATCATACACAAAATTATATACGAAGAGTTGTGTCTTGGTATTGTAAAAGAAGAATCAAGAAAAGAGTATTTAAAAATTATTGATAAATTAGTAGCAAATGGAGCAGAAGGCATAATTTTAGGGTGTACAGAAATATGTATGCTAATCTCTTCAAAAGATACGAATGTAAAACTTTATGATACTACTAAAATACATGCAATAGAAGCTGTGAATTTAGCTTTAGAATAAAATTAGGAGAAAAATATGAATAAAATATTGTCAAAAATAATATCACTAAAAGTTGGAAAAGCAAAAGAGTTAAAAAATAAAGAAAAAGTAATGCAATCAGCTATAAATAAAACTACTGTAGATGAAGCATACCTTACAGATATAGGTTTTAATGGCGATGACCAATTTAATAAAAAATACCATGGTGGACCAAATAAAGCGGTACTTTTTTACTCTTCTTTAACTTATGAAAAAGTAAATGAAGTATTAAATATAAATTTAGACTATAAAGAAATCTCTCCTTTAGGTGAAAATATACTTGTATCAGATATTGCTGAAGATGATATTTGTGTGGGAGATATCTTAAAGCTAGGTGAGGCTATAGTTCAAGTAACACAACCAAGAGAACCATGTAATGTATTAAGTATAAATACAAAAAATAAAGAGATGTTAAAAACTGTAATGAAATATGGATATACAGGTTGGTATGCAAAAGTTTTAGAAGAGGGTGTTGTAAAACAAACCGATAATGTAGAACTTGTTGAAAGATTATTCCCAAATCTAACAATATTAAAATTAAATAAAGCAAAATCAAATCCAAAAGATAATCTTGACTTTATACAAGAATCTATATCTTGTGAAGTATTAGGTGCACCTTTTAAAGAGGCTTTAGCAAAACATCTAAGATAAAATAGTATTAAACTATTTTATCAACTTCATAATGATAGCAATCTTTTATATTGCTATATTCAAAATCTTTATATTCACTTGAAATTATCTCATAATTGAGTCTTGTTAATTCATCATTTAGACTAATTTTTGAAAAGTCTATTGAAAGTAACTTTGGAAAATTATCAATTATATTTCCAATAGTTGTAATACTATCAAAACTATTTGGATCAAAAGGTGCTTTGCTTTTTTTACTCATAAATATCCTTAGTTGTAGTAGATTTATTTAGTATGCATTTTTCATTCTTTTGATTTCAATCTAGCCTTTAATTGTTTTGATGCAAGAGCATAACCACCATTTGAACTATCCACAAAGTGAATATGTTTTCCATGTCTTTCAAAAATAAGACAAGTCATGAGTGCAGAGTCTGATTTGTGTATTCCATATGCTAAATTACCATCTTGAAACTCTTGTTCCAAATACTCTTCAAGTTCTTTTGTTTGATCTTTATCTGTAGAGATAACCATTCTAAGCATATCATCAAACTTTTCAGTGTCAGTTGTTCTTATAACTCTATTTTTATAATCACTCCATTGTCCACTAGAATACTTCATAAGAATAACTCCCAATAAATTTTCAATGAGTAATCTTAGTATTAAAAAAAACCTAGAAAATATATTTGAAGAAAAAATTGAAGCTTCTGCATTTAAAACCATGGGATTAAAAGAAATAACAAGTTGATTTATCTCTTTTATAGGATTTCTTTGTGAATATGAACCTGCTATTTCATGTATTTTATTCAAAGTATTTTGGTAAATTTCATTTGATTTTTCAGAATTTGTACTTTTAATTAATAAGGAACTTGTTTCATCTTTGGGACTTTTTATATCTTCCCAGCGACACTCTAATCCAACAAAATCAGGGGTATAATCATAAGTAAAGTTTTCATCTATTTTAAAATTTGTATACTCTTTTTTTAGTAAATTTTCTGCAAGTTCTAGACCATTTCCTCTAACTATTGCTTGCGTAAAATCTTTAGAAACTTTAAATTTAGTGATTTCAATAAAAGAGCCTCTTTTTACAATCTCTTTTATACTTATAACTCCCACTCTTAGGTCTAAATCAAATGATTCTTTTGCTTTTTTGGCAGTTTCTAGTAAAACAACTTTTGACTTATCAAGTAAATGGGGAGGTATAATTAAACTTGCACCATCTCCTCCAAATATATATGGAAATTCTGAATTTTTATCAATATTTAATATACCAATAATAGTTAAAGCAGCCACAAAATTTACTTTTTTGTACATACCTTCTTCTATTGCTTTTGTAGAATCAACAATATCAGAGACTATTACAAACCAATCATCTGGAATTTTATGGTAATTATCATTATCCATAATTAAAGAGAAATCTTTTATCTCTTTAATCTCTTTATAAAAAGTTGTTGTGTTCATAGAGTCTATTTACAAAGGTTTGTTTTGCATTGATCATCACCAGTTACTTCACCACACTCTTCAACATATGATATTCCCCATTTGTACATCTCTTCTAATACTGGTTTTAGTTTTTTCCCACATTCTGTTAGGCTATATACAACTTTGGGAGGAACTTCTGCAAATACTTCTCTGTGAATAATTTTTTTCTCTTCCAACTCTTTTAATTTGATAGTTAGTGTTTTTTGAGTTATCTCACATACAGTTTCATGTAAATCTTTGAATCTCATGTCACCATCTAATAAATGCCAAATTATTCCTAATTTCCATCTATCATTAAATATGTCAAGAGTAACTGAAACTGAACATTTATACTCTTTGTCATTTATATAATACATCATAAATCCTTTTCTTGATTTTATTATATCATAAAGTTTATAAATTACCCTTACTTTACTTTAGGTAAGTAAGAGTAATTTAAGTTTATTGGGTATATAATTCTCAAATAGAATCAAGGAGAAAATATGAAAAAGGTATTAATTTTAAATGGACATCAGCATTATGATGGAATAGCAGAAGGTAACTTAACTAATAGTTATATAAATAAAGCAAATGATTTTTTTGAAAAAAATGGATTTGAAGTTAAAAATACAAATATGGAAAAAGGCTATGATAAAGAAGAAGAGATAGAAAAGTTTGAATGGGCTGATTATATTTTATTTCAATATCCAGTTTATTGGATGGGTGTTCCTTGGATAGCCAAAAAATATATTGATGAGACATTTACACAAGGTAGACACTATGCAAGTGATGGAAGAAGCAGAGATGATGCTTCAAAATTATATGGAAGTGGTGGATTACTTACTGGTAAAAAATATATGTTATCTTTGACATATAATTGTCCCCAGTCTGCATTTAATAATAAAAATAGTTTATTCGAGGGAATGTCTTTAGATGAAGCACATGTTGCCGTTCATAAAACTTTTCAATTTTGTGGATTAGAACCACTTGAAACTTATGCAGTACATGACATTTTCAAAGGTGATTTAAACTTAGATTTAGAGTTAGAAAAATTTGAAAAAATTTTAGCTAAAAATTTTTTATAAAAAGGAATTTTTATGCCAATAGCTTTATTTGCATTAACTTTAAGTGCCTTTGCAATAGGAACAACTGAGTTTGTAACAGTTGGATTAGTTCCAACTATTTCAAGTGATTTAAATATTTCAGTTCCTTCAACTGGTCTTTTAGTGACTATGTATGCTTTTGGAGTGGCTATTGGTGCTCCAATTTTAACAGCACTTACAAGTAAATATAATAAAAAGTATATTTTAATTTGTGCAATGATAATTTTCTCTTTAGGGCATGTAGTCGCAGCTCTTGCACCAAATTTTACAACTTTGTTAATAGCTAGAATTGTTACTGGACTTACACATGGTTTATTTTTCTCAATAGGAGCAACGATTGCTACTAGCTTAGTTCCTAAAGAAAAGGAAGCTAGTGCTATAGCTGTCATGTTTGGAGGACTAACTGTTGCTATGGTAACAGGTGTTCCCTTAGGTACTTTTATTGGGCAAAACTTTGGTTGGAGAGATACTTTTATGTTGATTTCTATTTTAGGAAGTATTGCATTCATTGGTATGGCTTTTTTAATACCAAAAGAGGTAAAAACAGTTGCCCCTGCCAATTTTTTCCATCAGTTAAAAATATTAGGAAACCCAAAACTATTTATTGCTTATTTAATCACTATTTTTGGATTTGGAGGTGCTTTTATTGCTTTTACTTTTTTAGTACCTATTTTACAAGATATTACAAAATTTTCACCTAGTATTATTTCTATTATATTATTAGTTTTTGGTCTTTCAACAGTAGTTGGAAACTTTATTGGTGGAAAACTAGCTGATGTGTTTGGAGTAAATAAGGTTTTATTTGGAGCATATTTTTGTCTAAGTGTAGTCTTATTATCATTTAGTTTTTTTGTTGAAAACCAATATATCACAATAGCTATTTTAGTTTTATGGGGAATCTTTGCTTTTGGAAGCAGTCCAGCTCTTCAAGCAAATGTTGTAAAACTAGCAAAAATAAATGAACCACATGCTGTAGATGTTGCCTCAGGCTTTAATATATCTGCATTTAATGTAGGAATTGCACTATTTTCTTTTTTAGGTGGTTCAATTGTTACACATATGGGCTTGGCTCAAACTATTTTATTCTCATCAGGTGTTGTATTTTCATCTTTATTTTTAATTTGGCTTGGATATACGGTTAATAATAAAGTGGTAGTATAACAAATATATTAATATAAGGAAAATTTATGAATGAAATTATAAAACAATTAGGTAGTAGAAAATCAATAAGACAATTTACAGGTGAAATTGTAAGTAATGAAGACCTTGAACTTATTATAAAAACAGCACAAAGATGTCCAACTTCTATCAATGGACAACAAATATCTTTGGTCTATACAAGAGATAAAGATAAGATAAAACAAATAGCAGAACTTTGTGGTGGACAACAACAAGTGGCAACAGCTGATGTTTTTATTTTTATATGTGTTGATTTCAATAGAACTATTTTTGCAGTTGAACAAGCTGGAGAAGAACATCAAATAGATAAATCAGCTGAGGGTGTACTTGTAGGTGCCGTTGATGCTGGAATTATGTTAAATGCTATACAAATCTCAGCTGAATCACTGGGACTTGGAACAACTGCAATTGGTGCTGTTAGAAACGAACCAGCTGCTATAATTGAGTTATTAGGACTTCCACCAAAAACATTTCCAATCGTAGGAACTACTATTGGAGTACCTACGAAAGAAGCAAAAGATGCACCACTTAAACCTAGAATTCCAATTGAGAGTTTTGCCTTTGAAGATAAATACGATGACAAAAAAGTAAAAGATGGTGTTTTATTATATGAAAAACAGATGAAAAAATTCAGAGTTGATCATAATATGAACTATTTACAATCTTATTGTGAACAAACAGCAAATTATTATAAAAATATATATTTTAGAAAAATTGAAGAAAACTATACAAAACAAGGTTTTGTATTTAAAGACTAATAAAAGGAAATATCATGAAAAATATAGTAATCGTAGCAACAGTTAAAGTAAAAGATGAATTTAAAGATGAAGTTTATAATGAACTTTTAAAATTACATGAAGCAACTCATAAACATGATGAGGGTTGTATTCAGTACGATTTACATAAAAACTTAGATGATGAAAATAGTTTTACTTTTGTAGAAACTTGGCAAAATTCAAAACTTTTGGATGAGCATATGAAAAAAGAGCATTTTTTACAATTTGCTCAATCTGTAGATGGTAAATTAGAAAGTATGGATATACAAAAATTAGAAAAAGTAGAATCTTAATATGATTATTGCAATTGTAAAAGCAAAAATAAAAAATAATAAACATGATGAGCTAAGAAAAATAGCAAATATTTTGCAATATGAATATGCAGTAAAAGAAGAAGGCTGTGAACAATATGAATCATTTATTGATGGTGATACTTTTATTACCATTGAAAGATGGAGTTCTCAAGAATTACTTGATTTGCACCTTGAATCTGAGCATGTAAAAGTTTATGTACCTAAGTTAAGAGAGTGTGTAGTTGATGAAACATTTGATGTGCAATTTATAAAAAGTGATGATGTTTCTTTCGTAAAAATATAAAAAGATTTAAAGGAAATTTATGAGTTTACTATTTACAGAAGGACAAATAGGGAATTTGAAACTTAAAAATAGAATTGTTATGCCTCCTATGTGCATGTATTCAAGTGATAATAGTGGTGAACTAAAAACTTTTCACAAAGGACACTATCTATCAAGAGCCATTGGTGGTGTTGGTTTTATTATTGTTGAAGCAACAGCTATTGAGCCAAGAGGAAGAATATCTGCAAATGACTTAGGTCTTTGGGATGATTCTTTAATTGATGCTCATAAAAAACTAAATGAACAAATGCATTCTTTTGGAGCAAAAACTGCTATTCAAATTGCCCATGCTGGTAGAAAATGTAATGTTGAAGATGAAACTCCAATTGCACCAAGTGCAATTGCCTTTAGTGATAATAAACCTTTTAAAATGCCAAAAGCTGCAACAATAGAAGATATAAAAAATATAAAAGAATTATTTGTTAAAACTGCACTTAGAGCAAAAGAAGCTGATTATGATGCAATCGAACTTCATGGTGCACATGGGTACTTTTTATGTGAATTTTTATCACCACTTTCTAATCATAGAGATGATATTTATGGTGGAAGTTTAGAAAATAGATGTAGATTACTTTTAGAAGTAGCAAAAGAACTTAAAGAAAAAGTTAATTTACCTTTGATAGTAAGACTTAGTGCTGATGAATGGATGAATGAAGGTTGGAATATAGCTGATTCAATTTATCTATCAAAAGAACTTGAAAAAGTTGGAGTTGATTCTATCCATGTTTCATCTGGTGGAAATCAAGAAAAACCAAACAAACCAATAGAATTAAAACCTATGTATCAAGCTGATTTTGCAAAAGAGATAAAAAAAGAGGTAAATATTCCTGTAATTGCTGTTGGATTAATCACAACTGCAAAGCAAGGTGAGAAACTTTTAGAAGAAAAGTATTGTGATTTTGTAGCATATGGAAGAGAATTATTGCGTTCACCTAATCTTGTATTTATAGCAGCAAATGAATTTAATCAAAAAGAGTTGATAATTCCTTCATATTCAAGAGCCTTTTAATGCACAAAGAAGAGAATAAAACTAAATACTTTATTGGTATGTTAATAGCAATGTTACTTTGGGGAGTTGCTTGGACTTCAGGAAAAGCAGCAGTTGAACACTCAAATATACAAGTAGCTTCATTTTGGAGATATACGATTTCTTTTATAGGAATGATACCTGTTATGATTTATATGAAAAGATCTTTGAAAACAGACCTTATTGGGTATATTTATATGCTTTTAGCTGGATTATTAAGTGCTGCATTTAGTTATTTGTTTTTTGCAGGACTTGCCCATGGAGAAGCTGGATATGGGGGAACTATGGTTACATCATTAGTTCCATTAATTACATATTTTTTATCTATTTTAATTTTTAGTACAAAAGTATCAGCAAAACAAGTATTTGCCTTAGGTATTGGTGTATTTGGGGCTATTATATTGCTTCGTATTCCAATGGAAGGATTAGGATTTTTAAATCTTGATAGTATATATTTCTTAGTTTGCGCTATTGTTTGGTCTTTTGTTACAGTTCTAACACAAAAGGCTTCAAAAAGAGTTGACCCTATGTTTTACACTTTAGTAATCTTTGGCGTAACTGCTTTTACAAATATGATTTTTGCCTTACCACATCATCCTTTTGAAATAGGATTATATGATTCAGTATTTTGGTTAAATATTTTATTTGTAGGATTATTTTCTGGAACTTTTGCAATGGCAATATTTTTTGCAAGTGCAAGTAGAATAGGGGCACATAATACGGGTGTATTTATGTTTATCGTTCCAGTTGGTGCAATAATATCAAGTTATTTTGCATATGGTGAAAAAATAGCATCTTCTACTATAATAGGTTGTTTGTTGTCATTAGTAGCTGTTATATTATTCAACAAAAAAAGTAAACTAGAAAAACTGAAACTAAAAGAAGCAAAATTAGGAATAGAATGAGCAACTTGATTAAAAATGTTTATATAATACATGGATATGGAGCATCAGCAGAACATCACTGGTTTCCTTGGTTAAAAAATGAATTAGAAAAAAAAGATCTTAATGTAGTAATTTTAAACCTACCGACACCTAATTCTCCAAATTCAATTGAATGGAGTAATGCCTTAAAAGAACAAATTAAAATAATTGATAAAAATTCATATTTTATCGCTCATAGTTTAGGCTGTATTTCTCTTCTTAAATTTTTGGAAGCTTTACCAAATAGTACAAAAATAGGTGGATATATTCTTGTATCAGGATTTAATGCACCATTATTCATTTTAAAAGAATTAGATGCCTTTTTAAAACCTACAATTGATTATGAAAAATTGAAAAATATAAGTTCAAATAGAGTTGTTATTAGTTCAAAAGATGATTCAATTGTACCATTTAATTTAAGTAATAATTTATCAAATTCCCTAGATGCAAAATTATTAGTAGAAGAAAAAGCAGGGCATTTTTTAGAAACTGATGGTTTTGAAGAGTTCCCTTTAGTTCTGAATGAATTTAATAAGTTTTTAAATGAATAGAAAAAATAGTTAAAATAAAAAGGATAAATATGCAATTTTCATATATTAACCCAACTCAAATTGAGTTTGGACAAGGAAAAATATCAAAAATTAGTGAATTGATACCAAAAGAATATAGAGTTTTATTTCTTTATGGTGGTGGAAGTATTAAAAAAAATGGTGTTTATAATCAAGTAAAAGATGCACTTAATAATCATACTTGGTTTGAATTTGCTGGAGTTCAAGCAAATCCTAAAAAAGAGACTTTAGATAAAGCTATTTCTTATGCTAGGGAAAACAAAGTAGATTTTGTTTTAGCAGTTGGTGGTGGTTCTGTTATTGATGGTGCTAAATATGTGGCAAATGCTTTTTATCACGATGGTGATGCTTGGGATTTACTTGATGGTAAATTTACACCTACAAAAGCATTAAAAATAGGTGCAGTTTTAACTTTAGCAGCAACAGGAAGTGAATCAAATTCAGGTTCTGTTATTACAAAAGGTGAAACTAAAGAGAAAAGATTTTTTCATTCACCATTTTCTTATCCTCAATTTTCGATTTTGGATCCAGATGTTTTAAAAAGTTTAGATGAAAGACAACTAGTAAATGGGGTTGTTGATGCTTTTGTTCATACTTGTGAACAGTATATAACCCAGCCTCATGGAGCTTTAGCACAAGATTATTATGCAGAGGGACTATTAAGAGGTTTGATTGAACTTGCAAATACCTTTGAAACTAGAGATGACCTTTGGTATGCAAATCTTATGTGGCTTGCAAATCAAGCTTTAAATGGTCTTATTGGTCTTGGTGTTCCTCAAGATTGGGCAACACACTTTATTGGACATGAATTAAGTGGATTATATGGGATTGACCATGCAAGAACTTTAGCAATTATTCAACCAAATTTACTTACAATACTAGCCGATGAAAAAAAAGATAAACTTTTACAAATGGGAAAAAATGTATTTAAACTAGATACAAATAATCCTTTAGAAGTAGTTGAAAAAATAAGAACTTTATATTCATCATTAAACATAGATTTAAAAATCTCTTCATACACTGAGGATAAAGATATTATAGAAAAAGTAACATCACTTTTAGAAAAGCATGGTTTTACAGAGTTTGGTGATAGAGCTACAGTAAATAAAGCAGTTGTAATTAAAATATTAGAAAAATCAATTTAAAAGGAATAATTATGGAAAAAACATTTATGGAAGCTATGGATTTTAGACATGCTTGTAAGATTTTTGATGAGACAAAAAAGGTTAGTGATGAGGATATGCACTTTATACTTGAAGCTGGAAGAAAATCACCATCTTCGTTTGGTATGGAAGCTTGGAAGTTTTTAGTTATAACAAATGAAGAATTAAAAGCAAAATTAAGACCTTTTTGTTGGGATCAACCACAAATTACTACTTGTTCTCATCTTGTAATTGTTTTAGCTGGAATTGAAGGTGTAAAACCTGAAAGTGGAATTCCTGAAAAAAGATTTGCTAGAAGAGAAATGCCGCAAGAAAAATTAGATTTTTATTTAGGATTATATGCAGGGCATTTAAAAGAGACTTTAAGTAGTGACAAAAATATCTATGCTTGGACAGCAAGACAAACATTTATTGCCTTAGGTAATATGATGACAGCAGGAGCTATTAAAGGTATTGATTCTTGTCCTATTGAAGGATTTGATAAAGAGGGTGTTGAAGGGGTACTAGGTCTTGATACTTCAAAATTCCAATTAACTTGTGTACTTCCATTTGGATATAGAATTAATGAGCAATCAAAACAACAAAGAGAAAAGTTCGAAGATATAGTTGAATTTATAAAATAAAAAGCTAGTAAAACTAGCTTTTTATAATAAGAAAGTAGAAAAATATTTGGAAGAAAAAAGTTTAGAAAAAGAAGCTTATAGATTAAGATTTGAATATTATAACCTCTATGAAAATAAAGAGTTAAAGTGGCATGAAAAGTATAAAAACCATCAACTATATAATGTGGTAGTTGAGGGATTTAAATACAGATTTCATGAGATAGCTCAAGAGATGCCAAAACTACTACAAAAACTTTAATTAGTATACAAAAATATCATAAGTGGTATATAAAATAAAGATACCAAAGTAGATATAAATACTGCCAAAGACATCTTTTCAGGTTTTACATTTAATAAAGTAGCAACTGTTACAGTGTTTCCTGCAAGGGGTACAATAGAAAATAAAAACATAACCATATAAAATCCATCATTTAAAAAGTGAATAAAGTTTTTGTCTATAAAAATAAATATTAAAATAAGAGTTGGCCAAAGTATAAATTTAATAGCCAAAGTATAAGTGATGAATTTTTTATCAAGAGAGTTATCTGTCTTGATCTTTTCCATGCCCATACCTAAAAGCATCATTCCCAAAATTGCATATGCACCTTTTAAATAGTTGCTATAATCTACAAACATTAAAGGCATCTTGATGTCAAGTAAATTAAAGCTTATACCTAAAATAAAAGCATATATTACAGGCAGTTTTAATACCTTCCTTAAACTCTCTTTAGCACTAAAAGAGCCTTTTGCCGTTATATAATATCCAACAGAATTTTGATATAAAATAGAAGCTAAAACTGTGAAAATAAATACATCTACTAATTTTGGTTCTAAAAATAATATAGCAAGAGGAATACCAATATTTCCTGTATTTCCAGTAGCTGTACTAAAAGCTAAAAGATTTGAAGTATTATCACTCCACATATTTTTAAATATTGATAATAAAACAAAAGCCATAATAGAGCTTAAAACAAAAAAGAAAATTGGCATAAATAAAACTGAAGGGATAAGTTTTACATTTATAGTTGCATTAAATACAATCAGTGGAGCTAAAATAAAAAGTAATATTTTGGCTACGGTATCTTTATTACACTTTAAAATAGAAGTACTTAAAATACCTAATATAATACTAAAATATAATGGGAGAATTTTTCCTAAAAGGGTTAAAAATATACTCAATTATTGACCTTTAAATATAATTAAAGATGCTATCAAATATACACTTGGAATATAGTTAAATTTGATAAAATCAACTCACTTACAAAAGGCTTCTGTCATCCTTTTTTTAAGAAATTATGTTCACATGAAAATTCTTTAGTTTTAAAGCTAATTTTGTCATATATTTCTACACTTAATCTACTTCTAATGCGAGATTAATTTTCAATTATTATTCTTATGATATAATTGCGTTTAATTAAAAACAAGGTTTAACGAATAATGGAAATTTCTCCAATTAAGACACAAAAATTTATAATAAAACTTTTCCCAGAAATAATGATAAAAGGAACATCAGCAAAAAGACAGATGGTAGCTAGATTGCATGGAAACTTGCAAAGACTTTTTACACGAATCTCTGATGATATTACAATAAGAAAATTTTTTGATAAGATAGAAGTAGTTTGTCCAATAGAATTTGTAACAGAAGTAAGAATTAAACTTTTAGATACTCCTGGCATAGAGTTAGTTTTAGAGGCACTACAATTTGACAAAATAACAACAATTGATGAAATAAAAGAAATTGTAAATATACATATGGCAAAAGAGATAGTAAATAAATCTTTTGTAATAAGAGTTAAGCGTTCAGGAACTCATGATTTTAAATCCACTGAAATAGAACAAACTGTTGGTGGATATATGTTAAATGAAAATAGAGATTTAACAAAAGGTGTTGATTTACGAAATGCTGAAGTTACAATTAATCTTGAACTTATAAATAATCAACTAAATATTATAACACTTAAACACAAAGCTCTTGGTGGCTTTCCTTTAGGTTCTCAAGGTGAAATTTTATCTCTTATGTCAGGTGGATTTGACTCAACTGTTGCTTCCTATCTTACTATGAAAAGAGGAATCAAAACTCATTTTGTATTTTTTAATCTTGGTGGAGTAGCACATGAAATTGGTGTAAAACAAGTGGCTTTATATCTATGGAATAAATTTGGTTCTTCTCATCGAGTTACCTTTACTTCTATTCCTTTTGATGATGTTGTTACTGAAATATTCAGATCAACACATGAAACATACATGGGTGTAACCCTAAAAAGACTTATGCTAAAAGCAGCTGAAAAAATAGCAAATGATTTAAAAATAGATGCTCTTTTGACAGGTGAAAGTGTTGCACAAGTATCTAGTCAAACATTAAGAAACTTAGCTTTAATTGACCAATCAACAAATAAATTAGTTCTAAGACCACTTGCCACTATGAATAAACCAGATATTATAAATATAGCAAATGAAATAGGTACTAAAAGATTTGCAGAGACTATGCCAGAATATTGTGGTGTGATTTCAAAGAATCCAACTATTCATGGCTCTTATGACAGAATGGAAAAAGAGTCTAGAAAATTTGATTATACAGTTTTGGATAATGCTATTGAAAATGCTATTCAAATAAATGTTGATGAGATAAGTGAAGATATAAAAGATATTGGACAAATAGAAATTGTAAGTGATATTTCAAGTGGAAAATATGTTATTATTGATATTAGACAAACTCCTGAATGTATAGAGACATCTTGTGAAACTTTAAAGATACCTTTTTATAAATTAAAAACAGAGTTTGAAAAACTTCCACAAGATAAAGAGTATTTATTTTATTGTGAAAAAGGAATATTAAGTCAATTACATGCCCAATATTTAATAGATGCAAAAAATTTCAATAATATAAAAGTATATAGGCCAATAAAATAATAAAATTTATTCTAATAAGTTAATTGTTTAATAAGAATATTTGGATATAAATTCGTTTTTAAAATAAAAAATAATAAAATATAAGAAGAAAGAAAGACAAGGTAAAAAATGAAAAATTCAGCTGATGTTGAAAAATGGCTAGAAAGACATTCAATTGGGAATTATTTTATTTCAAAAGATTTAAAAGTGACTGTTCATGGGAATGTGAACTTAAATGGTAAGATTAAAGAATTTAAATTACCAGTAAAATTTGATGTAGTCGATGGGTATTTTGATATTAGTCATAATACATTAACTTCATTAGAAGGGTGTCCAGAAAAAGTAACTGGAGACTTTAATTGTTCATTTAATAATATAGACTCATTATATGGTTCTCCAATAGCAGTTGCTGATTTTAATTGTTCCCATAATAAATTAACTACACTATCTTATTGTCCAAAAGAGATATTAGGATATATTGATTGTTCAAATAATGAAATCAGTTCAATAAAAGGAAGTCCTAGAACAGTAAGAGGATATTTTAATTGTTCTGAAAATAAAATACACACCTTAAAAGGTGGCCCTAAATATGTAACTTTGTATTTTGATTGTTCTCATAATATCTTAAGAGAACTAAAAGGTGGTCCAATAACTGTTGGTGAAGATTATATGTGTAATGGAAATGAGATACAAGACTTAGATGGTATCTCTGATGAAATTGGTTGGGATTTAATAACTGATGTTAGATTGAATCATTTAGTTCATAGTTTTGATGAGATTACGACTACTTGGAGATATAAAGGTAAAGATGTTGTTGAACATGTTTATAAACCAATTGTTTCTTTACAAAATAAAGAAGATATTGCAAGATGGTTACATAAACATGATATAAAAGATTATAAAATATCAGATGATAACTCAGTTACAGTAAATGGTAGAGTTAAACTAAATGATAGACTAGCAAACCTTTCAAGACTTCCTTTGAAATTTAATGAAATAAATGGCGATTTTGATATAAGTGATAATGAATTAACTTCACTAGAAGGTTGTCCAAGTATTATTAAAGGTGATTTTCTAGCATTTAAAAATGAAATTTACTCTTTAAAAGGTGGACCTAAAGAAGTTCATGGAAACTATGTTATTTTAAAAAACAATATTACAAATCTAAAATATGCACCAACAATCGTAAAAGATGATTTTATATGTTCTCATAATCCAATAGATAGTCTAGAGGGTTTAAATTTAGTTCAAGGTTCAATTTTTACAAATGTTTCACTTCCTGATTTAAAATCGCAAAAATTTGTTTATAATAAAGTGACAACATATAAATATTCTGGTGATTTGGTATGTGAATATTTGGATAGAATTTATGTAACATTAACTGATGAAGAAAAAGTTTTTGAAAACACAAGAAAAAAACTTCATAATGGAATAACAAGATTAATTAATACAAATGGATTAAAAAAAGAGATGGTAACAGATACTTTACTTAAAAATCTAACAAAGTATAATTTAAATGATTTAAGAGAAAAAGTACTTTGTATACGAAATCCAAGTGATATTGATAAAGAAAAAGAATTATCAGAAAAAGAACTTTTAAAATTAGCTTTCGATCAAGAGCTTTAATCGTTTTACTTTCGGTTTAGTTTACTTTAGTTAAAATCGCGAATTACTAAAACAACAAGTAGGGAAAATATATGGTTCAAACAGTCAATTTAAAAAAATCATTTGGTGCAAGAGTTTTATTTCAAGAAATAAATCTAAAGCTAGATGCTGGGAAAAGATATGGTTTAATTGGTGCTAATGGTGCTGGAAAAACTACATTCTTGAAAATTTTATCTGGAGAAGAAGAAGCAACAGAGGGTGAAGTACAAGTTCAAAATGGTAAAAAAGTTGGAACTTTAAGTCAAAATCAATTTGCTTATGAAACATATAGTTTATTTGATACAGTTTTACTTGGAAATAAAAGATTATACAATGCCATTAAAGAAAAAGAAAAACTTTATATGGAAGAGTATACTGATGAAATCGGTGAAAAACTAGGTGAATTAGAAATAATTTGTTGTGAAGAAGACCCAACATATGAGTATGATGTTAAAATCACCAAGATATTAGAAGAATTAGGTTTCCCTTCTTCTGAACATCAAGAACTTATGTCAACACTAACAGGTGGAAATAAATTTAAAGTTTTATTAGCACAAGTTTTATATCCAAAACCTGATGTACTATTTCTAGATGAGCCTACGAATAACCTTGATATTGAGACTATTGGTTGGTTAGAAAATCAATTACAACATCATGATGGAACTATGGTAGTTATCTCACATGATAGACACTTCTTAAATGCAGTATGTACTCATATCTTAGATGTGGATTATAAACAAATTAGAGAGTTCAGTGGTACTTATGATGATTGGTATATCGCTTCAACTTTAATTGCAAAACAACAACAAACAGATGTAAGTAAAAAACTTAAAGAAAAAGAAGAGTTAGAAAAATTTATCGCTAGATTTAGTGCAAATGCTTCAAAAGCTAGACAAGCAACTTCTAGACAAAAACAACTAGATAAATTAGATGTTGGATCTATTCAAGTTTCAAGTAGAAGAGATCCTTCTATTATTTTTAGACAAAAAAGAGAAGTAGGTAAAGAGTTACTTACTGTTAGAAATATCTCTAAATCATATGATGGAGAGCAAGTTTTAAATGATATATCTTTTACTGTTGAAAAAGGTGATAAGATTGCACTTATTGGACCAAATGGTATTGGTAAATCAACTTTATGTGAAATTTTAATGGAAAAAGTAAAACCAGATAATGGTGAAGTTTTTTGGGGAGCTACAATTCAAAATGGATATTTCCCTCAAAATGCAACTGATATTATCAAAGGTGAAATGACATTATACGATTGGTTAAGAGATTTTGATAGAGATGCTGATATTTCTGAAATAAGAAACTGTCTTGGTAGAATGTTATTTAATGGTCAAGAACAAGAGAAAAAAGTAAGTTCTTGTAGTGGGGGAGAGAAACATAGAATGTGGCTTTCTAAAATCATGTTAGAACAACCAAACTTTATGATATTAGATGAGCCTACAAACCACTTAGACTTAGAAGCAATTATTGCATTAGGTGAAGGGCTTTTAGAATATCCAGGTTCTGTAATTTGTGTATCACACGATAGGGAATTACTTGATGCTTATGCAAATAGAATTATTGCGATTCAAAATGATGGTTCTATTGTAGATTTTAAAGGTACTTACGAAGAGTATATTGAATCAAAAGAAGCTTAGGCTTCTTTTGTAAGAAAACTAATAAATAGTTTTTATTGCATGCTTTGAAGACATTCTTTGCTCTCTTCTTTTGATAGCATCGTTATATCTTCTTTTTTCATCTTCAGTTACTGGTTCTAATTTTGGAACTGGTAAGGGCTCCCAATTTTCATTAACTGCAACCATTGTAAAATAACAAACATTTGTATTTTTTATTGTGTGATCTTTTATATCTTCAGAAATGACTTTTATACCAATTTCCATTGAAGTTCTTCCAACATAATTTACTGATGCATGAAATGTAACTAGTGAACCTATCTTGATTGGATCTTTAAATAAAACCATATCAACAGATAAAGTTACTGCATATCCCCCCGAATATCTCGCTGCACAAGCATATGCAACATGGTCTAGCATTTTTAAAATTTCTCCCCCATGTACATTCTTTCCACTAAAGTTTGCTTTATCAGGTGTCATTAACATCGTCATTGTAAGAGATTTCTCGCCTTTTACTGTATTGCTCATATATAACCTTTGTAAAATATCTTTTAATTATAGACTAAATATATATAAATTTATAATAAAAACTTATTTTAAAAGAGTGCAAAATTTGAAATTTATTAAAAAGTAACACTTGCAATATTTTAAATCATTTCATTCATTTCATCTTCATTTATAGTTTTAACATTGAGCTCAATGGCTTTATCATATTTACTTCCAGCATCTTCGCCATATATAACATAATCTGTCTTTTTAGATACACTAGAACTCACTTTTGCACCTAAAGCTTCAAGTTGTTTTTTTATCTCTCCACGGCTTACACTCATAGTTCCTGTTATTACAACAGTTTTACCTTTAAAGGCATTTTCATTTACTTCTATTTTTTCTTCAACTTTAGGGTTTATCGTATTTATTAATTTTGATACAAGTTCTTCATTTACTCTCATAAACTCTACAAATGAGTTTGCCATTTGTTCACCAATTCCATCAAGTGCTACAAGGGAATCAAAATCTATTTTTAGAACATCAAGTCCAAATTCTAAACATATTTGTTTAGAAGCCACTTCTCCAATATGTTCGATTCCAAGAGCATTTATAACTCTATATAAAGAACTTCCTTTTGTATTTTCTATAGCATTTAAAAGATTGTTTATCTTTTTCTCTTTAAAGCCTTCTAGATTTTCTAAATCTTCATATTTAAGTGAGTATAAATTAAGTATGTCATAAATCTTTTTTTCTCTAACTAAAGTTTCAACTATTTTATTTCCAAGTCCATCTATATTCATACAATTTTTACTTGCAAAATAGATTATTGAGTTTACAATTATTGCTGGGCAATCAAGATTTTGACACTTTATTAGTGTCCCTTCATCTAAAAGTTCACTTTTGCATTTAGGACATGTTGTAGGGCGAGTGATTTCTACTTGTGTGCCATCTCTTCTGTCTGTAAATACTTTTGTAATCTTAGGGATAATATCTCCACTTTTTATAATAATTACTTGGTCATTTATTCTTAAATCAAGTCTTGCTATCTCATCATAGTTGTGTAAGCTAGCTCTCTCAACAGTTGAGCCATCTATTAAAGTTGGTTCTACAACTGCCACAGGGGTTATAACACCTGTTCGTCCTACTTGTTGGATGATATCTTTTATTGTAGTAGTTTTTTCAACTGCTGGAAATTTGTAAGCACATGACCATCTAGGAAACTTTACTGTGTATCCTAGCTCTTCTTGAGTTTCTATGTCATTGATTTTTATTACCATTCCATCAAGCATCATTTCAATACTATTTCTTGAAGCAATTATTTTATGATATAAATCTTCGATTCCTTCAACAGTTGTAGTTTTTGTAGTCATTGGTGGGTGAACAAAGCCAAGTGAATAAACATATTCCATCATTTCAGAGTATTTAGTAAAATCTAAAGAGTTCTGACCCACACCCCAAACATTAAAAAATAGTTTTCTTTTAGCTGTAATACTAGGATCTAGTTGTCTCAAACTTCCAGCTGCTGCATTTCTAGGGTTTGCAAATAATTGCTCACCATTTTTAGCTCGCTCTCCATTTATCTTTTCAAAGTCAGCTTTTTTTATAACTATTTCACCTCTTATTTCTATAAGAGATTGTTCTTTTATTTGTAAAGGAATAGAGTGTATTGTTTTAACATTATTTGTAACATCTTCACCAATACTCCCATCTCCTCTTGATATGGCTTGTTTTAATACACCATGTTCATATATTAGGTTCAGACTTGCTCCATCAAATTTTGGTTCACAATAAAATTCTAGATTTGTATTAACTTTATGGGCTCTTTTTATCCAATCTTCTAATTCCTCTGTATTAAAAACATCTTCTTGAGACCACATTCGTGAAAGGTGAGAAGCTTTCTCAAAACCTTCTAAAACAAAACCACCAACTCTTTTATTTGGTGAATTAGGATGTGATAAGCTTGGATTTTCTTGTTCATATGCTAAACATTCCCTTGATAATTTATCATACTCTTCATCACTTGCTTGTGGATTATCTTCTACATAATAAGCTATCGCCCAAGATATTAATATATTTATTTTTTCATTATATTCGTTTTGTGTCATTATTCTCTTCTTAAATTTTTTGTAAAATATCAACCCTAAAAGGTTTTTCAAATGTTATTGGATTATTTTTTTGTGCATATTGGTTAAATTTTTCTTCGACTTCTTTTTCAAGCTCTGTTGAGATATTATAATCATTAAATGTTGCACTCATATGTTTTGACTTAAACTCATTAAAATCTTCATAAGTAACTAATGAATAAAAAAATACCTCTTGAAATAGTTTAAATTCTTCATTATCAACAGCTTTTTTGATGGCATTAAAAGCTTCTACTCTTACTATCTCTTCATTATGAAACATTGCAATCATATCACTTAATTCACCTGTAAAAAGAGGTTCTGAAATATAAGCTAAACCATTTGGTTTTAGTACTCTTTTTATCTCACTTAAAGCTTTTGGCATAAGATTTATGGGTACATGATGAAAAGATTTAAACATAAAAACCATATCAACACTTTCATCTTCTAAGTGAATATCTTCTGCCCCACAGAGTTTAAATTCTATATTTTCATAAGTTTTTTGAAGATTTTTTTCATGTTGTATTTTATCTACTTCACAAGCGATAATTTTTCTATCAAATCCATTGGTGGCAATATTTATTGTTTTTGAAGCAGCGCCACAGCCTAGTTCTAGTATTGTTTTATTGTTTAAATTCAGAGTCTCAATAAGATAATCTTCATTTAATTCTTGTTGTATATTTGCTTGAATTAATCTCATAAGAAATTATATCATTTTAAACTAATATTTTTTTTGATATAATTCTCCACTATGGAGAAAATATGAGTTATTTAGATATTTGTATATTGGGCTGGAACTTAAATGCTTTAATGTTTGTCATTAATTTATTTCTTGCAATAAAAGTAATAAAAGCAACAGATGTTAGTGTAATACAAGAACAAACTAGACTATTAGAAGAATTAAAATTTGAATTCGATAAGTATTACCCAAATAGAAAAGTTGAAGTGAGTATTTCATATATTGTTCCATTTACTGCATTTTTTAGAATGACATTAAGAATTCTAGAAATGTTTTTCTTCTTTACAAAAAATAAAAATACCACAATGTATGATTTTATGGTTTATAAATATTCATACGATATTCAAAAAGCTAAATCAAAATAATATTTAGCTAATATCTCATTCTTTTAAATGGTCGCATAGCTCAGTTGGTAGAGCACCACCTTGACATGGTGGTGGTCGTAGGTTCAAGTCCTATTGTGGCCACCAACAAAATAATCATAATAATTTTATAAAAAGTACTTTTTTGCAAGTTTTATGACAGTCTTTCATGGTATAATTTAATAATATATTTTCTTAAAGGATTTTTTATGATTTATAAAAAAATGTTTTTTCCTATTGGTGGTGGTGAAGAGTTAAAAGAGAGATTATTTGCAGCTTTATTAATTGCAAAATATTTTGATGCAAACTTAGAAATTTTAAAATGTTTACATGATAGTGGTAAAAAAATGTATAAAAATTTAGGTATCTCTAGTCATATAATGAAAGAAATTGATGATGTGATTGCTCTAAAAGCTAAAGAAGAATCAATAGAATTTGAGGAAGCGCTTAAAGAAATTGGAAAAATTGTTGGAATGGAAGTATCAACAACTCCAATTCCAAATAAAGTGCATGCACTTTTGACTGTAAAAGAAGGTAATAGAAGCCTTTTAGTTGAAGAAGAATCTAAATTTTGCGATATTGTAATTGCAGCTGCTCCTCCGTCTGGAATAGCAACAGCTACTTTTGAAACATCAGTTTTAAAAAGTGGAAAACCTGTTCTTATGTTCCCTAGAAAAATGAAAACTTTTAATACAAAATCAATACTTATTGGATGGAATAATACAGTTGAGTCATCACGAGCTATAACTTCATCTGTTGAATTGTTAAAACAAGCCCAAAGAGTACAAATAGTATCTTCTGATGAATATAGTGGAGATATGGTAAAAATTAATCAATTAATTGAATATCTTAAATTTCATGGAATTGATGCTAGTTATAAAATTGTAGAAACTACAAGAATCCCAGGACAAGCTTTATTAAATGCTGCACTTGATGGAAATTTTGACTTAATAGTTGCAGGTGCTTATGGTCATAAAGGCTTAAGAGAACTTATGTTTGGTGGTGCGACTAGATATTTATTAGAGCATTCTACTTTACCTGTATTTATGTCTCACTAAATTAAAATAAATATTGCTATGAAAATATTATTACTTGAAGATAATAAAACATTAGCAAAGGGAATATTTAATAAATTAGAACAACATGGTTATGTAGTAGACCTCTTCTATGATGGAGAAGAGGGTCTATACTCTTTAAATACTTCTATTTATGATCTTCTTATTTTAGACTTGGGGTTACCAAGTTTAGATGGAATTGATATTATAAAAGACTTAAGAAACTCTCAAAAAAATATTCCAATATTGATTATTTCTGCTAGAGACAAACTTGATCAAAGAATCTTAGGATTAGATAGTGGAGCAGATGATTATTTATGCAAGCCTTTTGAACTTGATGAAGTTATAGCTAGGGTTCAAGCATTATTAAGACGAAGTAAAAATCAAATTTCTAAGCTAATTAAGTATAAAGATTTAGAATATAACACTTTGTCTAAAACAGTAACTAAAGATGATGTAGTTATAGAATTAAGTAAAAGAGAGATAAATATCTTTGAACATATGTTATTAAATTTAAATAATGTAGTTAGTAAAGAGAATATTGTAGATCATATTACTTCTTTTGACGATGATTTTAATCCGACTGCTGTTGAAACTTATGTTTCAAGACTAAGAAAAAAGCTAGGTGATTCTATCAACTTAAAAACAGTTAGAGGCTTAGGGTATATACTTAACTCATAATGGAAAAAAATACACAATCTATAAGTTACCGTTTAGTCATTTGGCTAACTATTCCTTTAATAATATTTTCTATTTTACTATTTTGTGTTATATACTTTTTTGTAAATGAAAAGGTAAATAAATTTTATGATAATAATTTATATGCAACTGGTAAAAGTATGGAAGATAGTATTGGTATTAGAGATGGACATTTGTTAGTTGATTTACCTTATTTTGCTATTGACCTATTATCTTCTAGTAATGAAGGTTCAGTTTTCTATTCTATTATAGATGAAAAAGATAAATTGCTTGTGGGATATAAAGGCTTAGTTAACAAAAAAATTTTTGGAAAAAAAGATAAAGTTTTCTATAATACATCATTTGCAGCTGCCCAACTAAGAGCAGTATCTTTTAATGTAACTATTAAGAATTTTGGTAAAAAACATAAAGCAATAATAACTGTTGCAGAAACATTAGAAGGAAGAATATCTGCAATTAATGATATCTTAATAGTTTTACTTATTTTAATGGGTGTAGTCATTATTTCAACGCTAGTTATATCTCTAATTGCAGTAAGAAAAGGTCTTAGACCCTTATATAATTTACAAAAAATAATAAAAAAGAGAGATTTAAAAGACATATCTCCTATAAAGTTTGATGCACCAAAAGAGATTGAAGAAGTTTTAAATAGTATTAATATCTTATTAGAAAGAAGTAGAGATAATATTAAGTATATAGAACATTTTAATTCAGATGTCTCTCATCAATTAAGAACTCCTTTGGCAGAGTTAAAAGTAAAAATAGAACTACTTTATAAAAAAGATGAAAAAGAGTATATTACTTTTATGAAACTTGTAGACTCTATGAGTCATATCACTGAACAGCTCTTATTATATGCCAAAACAAATCCTAATTCAATAAATATCAATAGATTTAAAAAAATTAATTTAACACAAATGTGTAAAGATTACTGCCTTAAAACAGCCCCTAGGGTTTATGCAAAAGGTTTTGAATTTGCATATGAGAGTTTTGATAAAGATGTTTTTATTAATGCTGATTCTATTTTATTAGAAAGTTTGTTAGACAATATCATTAATAATGCTTTATATTATGCCGTTGATGAAAAGAATAATCCAATGGGGACTATAAGTGTAAATATAAAAAGACATAATAATACTATTTGGTTAAATGTAAAAGATGAAGGTTATGGTTTAAATACTAAAGATTTAAATCATATTTTTGATAGATTTTATAGAGTAGATTCAAATAAAAAAGGTAATGGATTGGGATTGAGTATTGTTAAGCAAATTGCACAGTTACATAATGCAACTGTGCAAGCTTCCAATGATGAAGGATTGGTTATTTCTATAATTTTCCCTTTATAAATTTATGTATAAAGTAGAATATTAGCTATTCTTTTACTAAATAAGAATAAGATTTGAATATATCATATGATTCTCGAATTAAACGATTTGATTCTTCAGGACCTGTCCATGTATAACCAATTTCATTCGATTTTAAGAATTTTTGTACATCTTTTCTTGCTAATGTTCTTTTAATAGCATTAGTTAATTTTTCATATCTCTTTGGATATTTTTCTTTAAACTCTTTTCTAACTGCAAAACCTCTTGTGGAACCATTGAATACTGGAACTTGAAAACCTAAAGGTTCAATTGCTTCATTTAGTGTTGGAGCATCCCATTGTTTTACTCGTTTATCTTTTACAATTGCCAAAGGTTTTATAAATTCTTTAATGGTTTCACTTCCTTGTGCAGAAATTGCGATTAAATCAACTTGTCCACCAGCAATTGCAGTTCTTGCTTTTCCTCCACTATTGTATACAACAAGATTTAAATTTTCTTGAGGAATATCATATTTATCTAGCATAAGTTTTAAAAGTAATTGTCCTACTGAACCTTGAAAAACAGCAGCTTTTACTGTTTTTGGGTGATTTTTAATTGCATCTAAAACTTCTACCATACTATTATATTTTGAATTTTTATTAACAGCAAATAATTCAAAATCTAGCCATTGCACATTAATAAAATCAAAATCACTTATTTTATATTTAGCACTACCTGTTAAAATTGTATTAGCTAAAAATGGTGAAAAAGTTGAAGCAAATACAGTATATCCATCAGCAGGCTTTTTTAATACATAATTAGCAGCAATTTGTGTACTTGCACCTTTTTTATTAAAAACCTTTATTGGAGTATTTAACTCATCAGACAAAAAAGTAGACATTGATCTTGTCATTCTATCGGCACTGCCCCCAATACCGAAACCTACAACAAAATTAATTGGTTTATTAGGATATTCATCTGCTTGTAAATTTATAGTAAATAAATTTATTCCTAATGTTAAAATTACAGCAGATTTAATTGCTGATTTAACCATAATTTTATACATATTACTCCTTTATTACAAATAATAGAAATTTTAACAAACAAAGCTGTCGTGAAGCTTGCATATAAGATTAGCGAAAAGAATATAAAATAAGTAGGGTAGTTTACACAATTAACTCATATAACTGTGTAAACTAAGATTCTATTTATTTAGCTTTTTTAGTTAATTTTTCAATTAATGAAGAACCAAATAAAGAAAAAACTAATAAAACTAAAATAGCAATAGTAATTGGTCTTTGCAGAATATATGAAAATTCTGCACCTGATATTTGTAATGTTTGAACAAGTGAACTTTCAGCCATTTTCCCTAATAGCATACCAATAACTGCTGCGGGTACTGAAAAATTATATCTTCTAAAAACCCAACCAACTAATGCAAATACTAAAACTGTAGCAGGACCTGACATATTTCCAGTTAATCCAAATGCTCCAGCCGTTGCTAAAATTAAAACAGATGGTACAAGGTAAGTCATCTTAACTTTAATAATTGAAGCTAATACTGGTATTAATAAAAGACCTAATATTATCAATAAAAATGCTTGTGCAAAGTTTGCAAATATAATTGCATATACAACATCCATTTGTTCTCTAATAAATTGTGGACCACCTGTAATATTATGCATAGCAAAGGCAGCTAACATAACAGCAGTTGCACCACCACCTGGAATACCAAGAGCTAAAAGTGTAGCCATAGAACCAGCTTCTGATGTACTATTTGCAGATTCTGAAGCAATAACACCTTTTGGATTTCCTTTTCCATAACTATCAGGATCTTTATCTCTTCTTTTAGTCTCTATATAAGATAAAAGATTTGATACAGATGAACCAACACCTGGAACTGCACCAATAATTACACCAATTAAACTACCTCTTATCAAAATAACAGGATAAGAAAAAGCTTTTTTAAAACCTTTTAATATGTATGAAATTCTTACTTTTCTTTGACTTTCGTCTTCAACTAAGAATTCAGATTTTACAAGTTTAAATAACTCAGAAGCTGCAAACATACCCATCATTGCTGGTATTACGGGAATACCATCTGCTAAGATTTCTAAGCCCATTGTTCCTCTTAAAATACCATTATCACTGTATCCAATAGTACCAACTAATAAACCTACAAGTCCTGCAATAAGACCTTTTACAACATGTTTCCCTGTTAAACTGGCAATTAAAGTAAGACCCCACAAAATAACAATAAACATCTCAGAAGGACCTAGTTTTAAAACAAAAAGTGACATAGGTTTAATTAGAAAGAAAAGTAAAATATATCCAAGTAATACACCAAAAGTAGAAGAACCAAGTGCTAAACCTAAAGCTTCATTATGTTCTCCTTTTCTTGCCATTGGATAACCATCAAAAGATGTAGCAATAGCTGAGGATGTTCCTGGTATATTCATAAGTATGGCGGGAACACCAGCTCCAAATCCACTACCTGTAAATATTGCAGTTAAAAATAACATTGCCTGCAAAAAATCCATATACATAGTCATTGGCAAGAATATTGCCATTGCCATTGATGTTTGTAATCCAGGAGTTGCTCCAAAAAAAAGTCCAATAATAATACCAGGTATTACAACTAACCAGTACTGAGGTTCTGAAAAGAGTAGGGCAACTGCTTGTTGTGCTGAATCTAAATTAACTATATCCATTTCTCATCCTAATAATCAGTTGGTAAAAATGTCATAGGCATTGGATATGGCAACATCATTGAAAAGAAATATGCAATAACAAAACCATAAACTAAACTATAACCTATTACCCATGGTAATCTTTTTTCACCATGTATATATAAAGATGCGGCTAAAAATAAAACTGTTCCAAGGTCAAAGCCTAAGTACTCTAATGAAAAAACATAGGCAGCAAATAGAACCATTATTGGAAGTACAGTAATAAAATCATCTTTTTTTTCTAAATCTTCTTTTTGAGTAAAAAACTCAAAAATACATAAGCAAAGTGTAATAGCAGCAATAGGAAGAATAAGAATCATATTTTCTAAGCTACTAGATGCATTATGTGCATTTAATGCATACCATAATACAAAACTAGCTAAGCATAGAATTACTATGCTATTAGCTATTTTTTCTTTTGTTAAAGTCATTTTTTAAGCCTATTCGTTTAATAAGTAACCGTATTTTTTGAAGAATTGATACGATTCATCTATTAATTTATTTGATTCTTCAGGACCAGTCCAATCGTAACCAATTTGATTTGATTTTAAGAATTTTTGAACATCTTTATTCTCTAGAGTTCTTTTTAGTGCACCAGTTAATTCTGCATATCTTTTTGGATATTTTTCTTTAACTTCTTTTCTAACTGCAAAACCTCTCATCGAACCACTAAATACTGGAACTTGAAATCCTAAAGATTTGATTGCTTCATTTAATGGTGGAGCATCCCATTGTTGTACTCTATCCTTTTTTAATATTGCAAGTGGTTTAATAAACTCTTTAATATTTTCACTTCCTTGTGCAGAAATTGCTATTAAATCAACTTGCCCACCAGCGATTGCTGTTCTTGCTTTTCCACCACTATTATATGTAACAAGATTTAAATTTTCTTGAGGAATATTATATTTTTCTAGTAATAGTTTTAAAATTAAATGTCCGCCTGAACCTTGAACAACAGCTGCTTTTACCATTTTTGGGTGATTTTTGATTGCATTTAAAACTTCTACCATATTATTGTATTTTGAGTTTTTATTAACAGCAAATAACTCATAATCGAACCATTGAATATTAATAAAATCAAAATCAGTCATTTTGTACTTAGCACCACCTGTTAAAATTGTAGTAGCTAGATAAGGTGAGAATGTTGAAGAAAAAACTGTATAACCATCTGCAGGTCTTTTTAATATATAATTAGCAGCAATTTGAGTACCAGCACCTTTTTTGTTAATTACTTTAACAATTCCCCCTAACTCATCAGATAAAAATGTTGACATTGATCTTGTCATTCTATCAGCACTTCCTCCAATACCAAATCCAACTACTAAATTTACTGGCTTAGTGGGATAGTCTTTTGCTTGTGAACTTGTTGTTAAAAGACCAAGTCCCAATACTGAAACTGCAGCAACTTTAATTGCTGACTTCATAATACCTATTTTCATGATTACTCCTTAGTTTATTTATTTTAGAACTTTAACATACAAAGCTGTCATGAAACTTGCAAAAATACTAACTTAGATTAAGTATTTTGCCTGTATAATCACAGTCTTAATTAAATCTACTATTGCTATCAGGATGATAATGTTTTATAAAAACGAAAAAAAATTAATAGATACAATTAAATATGCTCCAATAGTTTTGATCATATTTTTATTTGTAATTACTACATATTTTGTGGAAAAATCAAACACTAAACAATTTAATGAAGAGACAAAAAGAATAACAAATTTTTATAGAGATTATAATAATAATGAAATAAAAGAAATAGTCTATAAAGTTAATGCATATATTAAATCAGAAGATAAAAATGGTTTAGATAATTTAAAGAAATCTTTAAAATCACAAGTCTATGATGCGTATACAATAGCTGCAAAAATTTATTCAGATAATAAAAATAAAAAGACAAATAAAGAGATTCTTGAGTTAATAAAAATTACTCTAAAAAGTATTACTTTTAATGAGGGCCGAGGGCACTATTTTATTATTAATAAAGGGCAGTTTTTACTACAATCATCAAGTGAAAAAATAAAAGATTCACAAAGCTTAAAAATAATTATAGATTCTATGAAAAATAAAAAAGAGGGAGTTATCACTTATTCTAGTTATAAAAATTTTAATGATAATGCACTTTCTGAAAAAATAAGTTTTTATAAAAAATTTGAACCATTGGATATTTATATTGGAAGAGGAGAGTATTTAGATGATTTTGAAAATAATTTAAAAAAAGAAATTTTAACATCTATTCAAAATCATAATTTAAATACTAAAAAGTACATTTTTCTAATAGATTCAAGTGGTATTATTTTAGCAAGTAATGAAGAAAAAAGAGTTGGGAAACAAGTTAATTTAGATTTAGCTTTGAAATTAAAAAGTATGTTTAATAAAGGTGAAGGACTTTTTAACTACGAAAAGGATACAGAAGGTGAATCTTTTAAAAAAACTTCATTTATAAAAATATATAAAAAGTGGAATTGGATATTAGGCAGTGGATATGGAGATGATGAGTTAAATAACTTAATAAAAGATGCAAAAATAGAGTTACAAATAATGAATAAAAATAACTATTACAATATTTTATATTTTGGCATTTTTATTACCGTTGTTTTATTAATTATTTCAATTTTTATTAGTAAATATATAGAAGATATTTTATTAAACTATAAACTAAAAATAAAAGATGAAGAAAAAGAGTTTAGAAATTTATTCGAAAATAGTAATATTGGGTTAGCAATAAGTAGTAGTACAGGTAAGTTATTAAATGTAAATTCAAAATTTTCAGAAATTTTAGGTTATAACTCTTCTGAAGAGATTGAAAATAGATTTTGGCATGAATTATCAAATATAAAACAAGCTGATAAAGAACTAGAATTTTATAATAAACTTTTAGAAGAAAAAATACATAACTATAGTCTTGAAAAGGTGTTTATTAATAAAAAAGATGAAAGAAGTATAGATATTTTAATTAATGCAAATTTATTTAAAGAAAATAATAAAATAAAATATATACTATTTTCAATTACTGATATTACAGAAATAAAAGAAAAAGATAATTTGCTTTTTCAACAATCAAAAATGGCATCAATGGGTGAGATGATAGCAAATATTGCACATCAGTGGAGACAACCTTTAAGTATGATTAGTACACTATCTTCTGGACTTAAACTTCAAAAAGAGCTTGATAACTTAAGTGATAGTTATTTTAATGAATCATTAGAGTCTATTACAAAATCAACGCAATATTTATCTCAAACAATTGACTATTTTAAAGACTTTTTTAAACCAAGTGAAAATAAATCTAAATTTAATATAAAAGAAGTTGTGGATAAGACATTTATTTTATTGTCAGCAGAACTAAAAAATAAAGATATAGAAATAATTCAAGACATTGAAGATGTGGAATTAACATCATATGAAAACGATATAATTCAAATATTTATTAATATAATAAATAATGCTAAAGATGCATTCGAAAGTTCATCTTCTAAAAATAAAATCATAAGTTTAAGCACAATTCTTAATAAAGAAAAAAATGTCCTTGTAATTTGTATAAAGGATAGTGCTGGGGGTATTAATAGTAATATTATTGATAAAATCTTTGAACCTTATTTTACAACTAAACATAGAAAGATGGGAACAGGGATTGGATTATATATGGTTAGTCAAATTGTAAATAAGCATTTAAAAGGAATTATTGAGGTAAAAAATGTTAATTTTACACATCAAAATATAGAATTAACTGGGGCAGAATTTATAATTTCTATTCCAACAAGTATTAAAAGAAGAGGATAAAAATGTTATATATTGAAAAAAGCGAAAAAAGTGTACAAGAAGTAGTAGATAAAATACAAGAAATATGTTCAAACTATAAATTTGGAGTTCAACATATTCATAACATAAAAGAGACTCTGCTTTCAAAAGGAATTGATTTTAAAAATGATTGTCAAGTACTAGATGTATGTAATCCTAATGTAGCAAATGAATTTTTAAGCACAGATATGAGTTTAAGTTCAATAATGCCTTGTAAAATTTCAATCTATAAAGAAGATGGGCAGACTATGATAGCTTTAAATTCTATCGTTCAACTAGTAGATGATATAAATCCCGATTTAATTAATCTAGCACAAAATACTCAAAAAACTATTTTAGAACTTATTAAAGAGGCTAAGTAGCCTCTTTACTGCATTGTTTTATATAATGCCTCATATTTAGTAATTTCACTTTTATGTGGTTTTCTTCTGCATGAGATAAAACATTGTTCTCCATTTTCATTTTTATATGGATAAATAGTAGCACATACCCAGTAAAATCCTCCAGATTTTGTTTTATTCTTAACAAAACCTTGCCAAACTTTCTCACTTTTTACCGTTTCCCATAGGTCTTTAAATGCTTCTTTTGGCATATCTTCATGTCGTATTATATTATGTGGTTTTCCAATTAAATCATCAAGTTTATACTCTGCTATATTGCAAAATTCTTCATTTGCAAAGATAATATTTCCTTTTAAATCTGTTTCACTAACTAGAAAAGCATTATCTTTTAATATTGTTTCTTCATTCAAACCCATAATTAGTCCTTTTTCTTAAATAAATTATCACAATGTATTTCTTTAATTTTATCCATTAATATAAATACATCTTTCATAGATTTTTCTAAGTTTTGTGCTACTGAAATAATTTGACCATTTTTATAATTTCCAGCATATAAATCGGCTGAATCTTGAACCATAACATGAACTTTTTTATGTTGTTCATATAAAGATTGCCACTCTTTAGATTCTGCTAGTTGTGTATCTTTTGTTGAGTTTAGCCATTTACCTAAATTACATTCATTATGATTTTTTACAATTATTCTTTCTCCTCCAGAGATACATTGACTAAATGCATCATTTTTAAATGAGACATGGTCAGTTTTCAGTTTATTTAGTTTAAATACAAATGCTGTATCACATACTCTTCTTTTTGCATTTGTATCAAAAGTTGTTGAGTCAACTGCCTCTTGAAGTTGTTTTGATAAAGATTTTGTATTGGCTGCCATTTCATTGATTTGAGTAGCTAAAGATGCATTCTTTTGTGTTGCTTGATCAAGTGCATTAACTGTATCATTTATTTGAATCATTGCAGATTCTTGTTCTTTTGTGGAAGTTGCTACTTCGTTAATTATTTTTTCAGATTGTGCAATATTTTCATTAAGATCTTTAAAACCAGCTATCATTTTAAAAGCAACTTCTTTACCTTCTTTTGATTTTGCATTAGCACTTTCAACTAATCTTTTAATTTCATTTGCAGCTTCTGCACTTCTTGATGCTAGATTTCTCACTTCTTGTGCTACAACTGCAAATCCTTTTCCTGCTTCTCCTGCAGTTGCTGCTTCTACTGCTGCATTTAAGCTCAAAATATTTGTTTGAAATGCTATTTGATCAATTATTGTAATTGCATCATTTATTGTAGTTACTTCCACACTAAGTTCTTCCATAGAATCAGAAGTTTTTTTTGCTAATTCAATACCTGCATTACTAGAATTGGCAACTTTAGATGAGTATTCCAGCATTTTTGAAGTATTTATATTTCCACTTTTTATTGTAGATGTTACCTCTTCAATTGCGGCTGCTGTCTCTTCTAGGGCGGCTGCTTGTTCATTTGAAGATTTACTTAAATCAAATGATGCATTTGACAATTCATCTGCACTAAAGGCTAATCTTTTAGTTGAGTTATCTATTATTGAAATGACTTCATTAATAGCTGTCTGGGTAACCCTTGTTCCACCAAATAATGATGAAACAAGACCCGTTATATTAGGAATTTCTGGTATTTTATAAGTATAATTTGCTTTTGATAATTCAATTAAAGAATCAGATAAAATAATTAGATTCTTTTTTGTTGCTTCAATCATTCCATTAATTTCCTCAATCAAATCATTTAACTCATTTGTTGCGCCTTTTATTAGTACTTTATCATTAAATAATCCAACATTAACTTTTCCAATAACATCTTTAACATTGTCTATTGCAAGTTTATCTTGGATTATATTTTGGTCAATCTTATTAATATACATATTAAAATTATTAGCGATATTGCCAAGTTCATCATTTGTGTGAAGTTCAATCTTTACATTCTCATTACTATTTGCAAGTTTTTCAACTCCAAAATCAAGTTTTTGAATATTTTTAAGTATATTACTAATAATAATAAATAAATAAATAAGTGAACTTGCAAATGTAATTGATAAGAGTATAGAAACCAATCGAAAAGTATTTATTATATCAATATCTTCTTCAATTGATTTTGATAAATTATTATTTTGTAAAGTTACAAGTTTTTCAATATTTTCTTCAATTGTTGCTGAAAAACTATCAACATTTTCCATATTCTTTTCAATATTAATTGAAGAATTCATAAACTTTGTAAAAATTTCTTTATCTTCTTGTGAAACTTGATTTGTATTTGAAAAGTTTTTTATTAATATATCTCTATTTTCTACAGTTTCTATACCATTTTGAACCATTCTTTTTAAAGAAGTCACATACTCATCGAAAACATTATCTATACTTTTAAGAAAAATATTGTTTTTCATATCTATATTTTTCTTATTAATATCTTCTCTAATAGATTTATACTTTTTTATAATTGAATTTAGTTCTTTAAGTCCATCTTTGTCACCCATTAGTGAAATATCTGTACTTAGTTCTTGAATATTCTTTATTAAAAACTTCATTTCCTTAAACAAAGAAGTTAGTTTTGTTTCTTCAATTAGTTGTTTATTTGCAGTTTCTATTTTTGACAAAGATACAAACAGTCCAACACCATTAAGAATAAGAACAATAGTAAATATTGTAATTAAAATATTAGATTTAGTTCTAATTTTCATAAGTCCACCTTTTATATAAAGTGGTATTGTATTAAAAATAATATAAAAATTTACATAATTATACTAGTCTAAAAAATTTATTTTAAATTAATTTATAATTCAATGATTTCTTTAACAATATGAAATAGATTATTAATAGAACTAATACTTACTTTTTCATCATATGAGTGTGGATTATAAATATTAGGTCCTATTGAGGCAACTTTTAGGTGTGGAAACTTCTCTTTAAAAATAGCACACTCTAATCCTGCATGAATCGCTCTGAATTCTGCTTTTGCATTATGTTTTTTATATATTTCATATACTGTTTGAGTAAATTCATTTTTGTCTGGTTTCCAAGCTGGATATTTGCCTTTTGTTTGAACAGTAAAATTATATTTTTCTAGTGTTTCTTGTGTTTGTTTTTTTATATCATTCAATTTATCATTATCCATAGATCTAGCACTTAATTTGACAATTATTTCATTAAGTTGAGTTTTTACAATCGCTAAGTTGATTGAGGTTTCTACGACATTTAATTCATCATTAAACTCTATAACTCCATTTTTAAAATTATAAATAAAATCCATAATCTCATCACTATAGATATTTAGATGTTCTGGTATATCTTTAACTTCAATTATACTCATATTATCATGGGTAACTTTTGGTGGAGTTTTTGAAGCAATTATTGCTTTTGCATTTGCAGGAATTGAATTGATTCTTTCTCCTCCATTTAAATCTAAGAGTTTTCCTTCACACTCTTTGATTGATTTAGCGATTAGTTTTAGTGCATTTGGTATATTTTCATGAATATTTACACCACTATGTCCACCTCTTAGTTTTGAAATAGTTATCTCATATAGTTTTAATTTCTCTTTATTAGTAACTAATTTATGAGTAGAGTGTTTAGATATTATATCAACACCTCCTGCACATCCTATACAAATCTCTCCTTCTTCTTCTGAATCAATATTTAGCATAAATGGAGATTTGATTTCAAGGTTTATATCATTTGCTCCAATTAAACCAATCTCTTCATCGGAAGTAAAAAGATACTCTAAATCTTTATTTTCAGCCATAAGTGCTAGCATATAAGAACATCCAATTCCATTATCTGCACCTAAAGTCGAATTCTCTGCTTTAAAAAAGCCATTATCTTCTATTATTTTAGGAATAGTATTATCTATTAAACAAACAATATCATAGTGTGATTGTAAACAAATCTTTGATTTTGAATCTTTCTTTTTACAAAGGATGTTATTCACTTCATCAACAAAACACTCATAATCATATTTTAAAGCATAATCTTTTACATAATTTATAAATTCATTGTGTGTACCACTACATCTGGGTATCGCTGTTATTTCTTTAAATATATCTAATACTAAATTCAAATTTTTCCCTTTATTTTTTGATAATTATATCAAAAAGAGTTAAATACACAGATTATATTTTATTTATTTTTAAGATATAATAACTGTAACTATATGATTTTTAGGAATGATTATGAAACTATCATTAAAAACACTTCTTATAATTTCTTTCTCTTTTGTTATTGTTATATCAATGAGCATTATATCGATGATGTCATATTATTCAACCAAGGCTAATATGTCAGAACAATCATATAAGATAATGCAAAATATATCAGATTTTGCAGTTGATAAGTCAAAAACATATATGAATGTTGCAACAGATGCTTCTAATTTAACTAGAAATCTAGAAAACAAAGATGTAATAAGTATGAATAATGAGAAAAAGCTAGTTAATTATTTTTATGAACAAATGGCTATAAATCAATATTTTTCAGGACTTTATTATGCTTCTACTGATGGAAATTTTTTGATGCTTATAAAAGATAATAATGGATATTTAAAGAAAAAAATATCCATTAATGGTGATGGTAAACGAGTAGTTACACTTTCACACAATGATAAAAATATGAATTTAGAAAATGAAGAAATACTTCCTAATGATAAATATGAACCAAGACTTAGAGCTTGGTATATAAATGCAGTTCAACATCAAAGATCCTCTTGGACCGAGCCATATATCTTTTATACTACAAAAAAAACTGGAATAACAATATCAACACCGATTTATAATAACAAAAATGTACTTTTAGGAGTGATAGGAATTGATATAGAAACAGAAAGTTTATCTACTTTTATAAATAATTTAAAACTAGGAGATAATGGAAAAGTATTTTTAATAAACAAGTCATTAAAGATATTATCATTACCCATAGAAAAAAATAAAATTATTACAATGGATAGTTTAAAAGAAAATAGTATTATTAAACTTGCATACAATGAACTTAAAAAACAAATAGATGTAAAATCAATTAGAAATGAGTTTTTTCTTACATTTAAAAAAGATGATAATACTTATCAAGCTATGTTTATGCCTTTTAAAATTGGAGAGTTGCAGTGGACAGTTGGAATGTATGTTTTAGAAGATGATTTTTTAGGAATATTAAAAAATAATAATATTTTCAATATTTTATTTATAATAATTATTGGATTTGTATCTTTATTTATTAGTATCAAAATATCAAATTATATTTCAAACCCAATATTAAAATTAAGAGATATGACTAAAAAAATTGAGTTGTTAAATTTAAATCAATCAGATGTTCATCCAAATCCAATAAAAGAAATAAATGAATTAATTAGTTCTTTTAATAATATGAAAATAAATTTAAAAGAGTCATACTTAGATACTTTATATAGATTAGCTGTGGCATCTGAATACAAAGATAATGATACAGCAGAACATATTAATAGAATAGGGTTATATGCAGAAACAATAGCTAGAAGAGTTGGATTACCTGAAGATGAAATATATATTTTAAAACATGCAAGTGCTATGCATGATATTGGAAAGCTTGGTATTCCAGATAGAGTGTTATTAAAACCAGGCAAGTTAAATGAACAAGAGAGAAAGATAATTGAAACACATCCTGCAATTGGTGCTGCTATATTGAAAAACCCGACTTCGGATATTATGAAAATGGGAAGGGATATCTCTTTATATCATCATGAAAAATGGGATGGAACAGGTTATCCAAAAGGCTTAAAAGGAGAGGAAATACCACTATTTGCTAGAATAGTATCCATTGTAGATGTTTTTGATGCTTTGATGTCTAAACGATGTTATAAAGAGGCATTTGATGAAAATAAATCTAAAAAAATTATAGAAGAAGGTAAAGGTACATTTTTTGAACCAAAAATTGTAGATGCTTTTGAAGAGTGCTTTGAAGAGTTGGTTAAAATATCAAAAGAAAATCCATAAAAACCTAAGTATAAAACTTAGGCTTTTAGATTTCTATTTCTATATGCAGCTGCGATTGTAATAATTACAAAAGTTGTTACAACATAAACCCACATAGGGATTGGAACAGGATCTCCTGTAGCATATGAGTGCATTCCAGATAAGTAGAAGTTTACTCCAAAATAAGTCATTAATATTGTACTAAATGCTAATACTGAAGCAGTTGTTAGTACAAATGGATTGTTTAATGATTTAACAAATCTTAAGTGAAGAACTATTGCATAAACAACTATTGATACATAGGCCCAAGTCTCTTTTGGATCCCATCCCCAATATCTTCCCCATGATTCATTTGCCCAAACTCCACCTAAGAAGTTTCCAATTGTAATTGCACTTAATCCTATAATTAAAGACATTTCATTTATATAAGTAATATGTTTAATCGTCTCATCTAAGTGAGGTCTATTTTTTCTAAATATAAATAATATAAGTGTTAAGAAACCAATAATAGCACTTAATCCAAAGAATCCATAAGAGGCTGTTAAAATTGAAACATGGATTGTTAACCAGTATGATTTAAGTACAGGAACCAAGTTTGTAATTTGTGGATCTATACTTGTTAAATGAGCTGTAAACATAAATATAGCAGCCACTATAACAGAAGCACTTAAAGCAAGTAATGATTTTCTAAAGAAAACAACACCTGCAAAAACACCAGACCAAGAGATATAAAGTAGGGACTCATAAGTATTTGACCAAGGTGCATGCCCTGCAATTATCCATCTAAATCCCATACCAAAAGTATGTGCTGCAAATAATATTGCTAAAACAATAAATGCTACTAATGTAGTCTTTTTAGGTTTGATCTTAGGGTTAAATACAACAACAAATGATGTAACTAACATAATAAATCCAACAAGTAAATAAGCTAATGTTAATTTAGGAAAGATATCAATTTTATTAAATAATATTTCATTAGATATTTGTCTTTCACTTGGAATAATATTTGCACCAACTTTTCTTTGATAAGCATTAATAAAATCTAAATATTTTCCTGCATTTTCCCAGTCTTCTATAATTATTGTATTAATAAATCCTCTAACCATTGTTTCAACAGCTTGTTGTGCTCTTCCTTGAAAAGTTTGCATTGCGTCTACGGGATTAAGCCATTTTGTTGATTTCATATCATTTGGATTAGGGAACATATTAAATAAATTTGCATTATAAGTCATATATGCAATATTTAATCTTTCATCGACTCTAATAACATCTTTTTCATATGTGCCTCTATCAGATGGTTTTGTTGTAGTCGCTTTATTAATTTCATTAGCTAAAATATATTTACCATCTTTAAAAACTTCTGAAAATGCAATATATTTTCTTGAACTATCAATTCCTAGAAATTTTTTCAACCTTGGAGTAGTGATTTTTATCATTTTCACATCTCTCCAGATTTCTGGTCTAGAAATCATTCCTAAAACTATTTGATCTGCATTTAAATCAAACATGCTTGTTTTACCTGATAGTTTTAAAAGAATTTCTCTATCTAATGTGTCAATAGGTTTCATTCTTCCTGCATTACTTTGAACAGTAAGTAATCCAAATTTATTTGCAACAGAAGATGAATCTTTTTTAAGCATATTCATATATTCTTCAGAGTTTTTGTACTCTTTTACTACTACCTGATGTTGAGTTTGAGATGCTTGTGTTTGCTGTGTTTGTTGTTCTGCTGCATGTAAGTTACAGGTTGCAAAAGATAAACTTAGAGCAACAACTAAAGAAGCAAAGTTTTTATTTTTTAATTTATTTGCAAGTATCCAAAATCTTGATTGTTTACTAAATAGGTTTAAAATAAGACCTAATGTTAGGAAAAAATATCCTGCATAAGTTGGCCATTTTCCTGGGTCGTTATTTACTGACAAAACTGTTCCTTTTTCATCTGGATCATATGAACTTTGGAAGAATAAGAAATTACCTTGGTGAAGTGTTCTATTCATAAAGATTCTATAATCATATGATTTTCCATTTTCTTCATTAACTGTTACTTCTGAAGCATAAGAAGATGGTGACATACTTCCTGGATATCTATCTAGTTGGAAGTCATTTAGTTTAATTGAAAAGGGTAATTTTAGTAATTTAGAACCATATTCTAAAGTTACAATTGTATCACCAAAGTCTTCAATTTTTGGAAAACCTTTTTGTCCTCTTTTACCTGGTAGTCTAACTGTTTTAGTTACTCCATTTAAAGTTAAGTCAACAGATAAAATACCCATTTCTGCTTTACCTTTTTTACTTACAGTATAGTCGATATAGTTTACTTTTAAATCTTTATTGTCAAATTTTATATCATAGTTAAAGTTATTTAACTTTTGAGCAAAATATTCTACTATTCCTGTATTATAACCTTCATCCATACCTTTTCTTAAAGTTGATGCTGCAAATTCCAATGGATATTCTTGATAAAAAGAACTTCCATCTTTTTGTTTAATCTGTACTTGTAAATATGGATTTAATGAATACATTAAATCTTGAGTTTGACCTTCTCTTATTTGCATAATACCTTCATATCCTGCAAATCTTGTAACTGCGGCACCTATTAAAATCAAAACAAAAGATGAGTGAAACAAAAATTTTGCTTTTTGTCTCCACATTTTTCTTCTGTAAATAATCCCCATTAAATTAACTGTTGTAAGAACTAAAACAGCTTCGTACCACAAGTTATCATAAACTAAAACTCTAGCAGTTGAAGTTCCATAATCATTTTCAATAAATGTAGCTACACCCGCGCCAATTGCAAGTAATGCAAGTAGTGTAAGTGTAGTTTTAAATGAAAATAATATATCTAATATCTTATTCAAAATATAAGTCCTTTTTTGTATCTTTTTTCTGTTTCATTATAATGATGCTTTATTAATAAAATATTAACTATTTCAACTATAGTAAAATTTTGCAATTATATCAAAAGATATTTAAGAAATAATGATTATAATTGCATTATGAATGAACTATTAGAAGAATTACAAAAAAAGAGAATAGAGTGTCTTTCTTGGAAAAATATTAAGCCATGGCATGAACAACTTTTAAAAGCACAAGAAATCCAAAAAATACCTTGTGAAGTTAAACTTGAAGATTGGCTTACTATTGGAAAAGAAACAGACTTAAATGATGAAGAAAAAGAGACTATTTTACAAACAGCAAAAGCACTAATACCTTGGCGAAAAGGACCTTTTAATCTTTTTGGATTGAAAATTGACAGTGAATGGCAAAGTAATATAAAATATAATCTTATTCGACCACATTTTGATTTAAAAGATAAAGTTGTAGCTGATATTGGATGCAACAATGGTTATTATATGTTTAGAATGCTTGAAGATAAGCCTAAAAAACTTATCGGTTTTGATCCAAGTCCACTTACAATGCTTCAATTTGAGTTTATAAATCATTTTGTAAAAAGTGATATTATTTATGAAAAACTAGGCGTTGAACATTTAGAGATTTATAATCATAGTTTTGACTTTATATTTATGTTGGGTGTTTTGTACCATAGAGCTGATCCTGTAGGAACACTAAAGCTTTTGAGAAACTCTTTAAATAAAGATGGTGAAGTTTTAATTGATACTTTTATGATAGACGGAGAAGAAGAAGTTGCCCTAACTCCAAATGCAAGATACTCAAAGATTCCAAATATTTATTTTGTACCAACAATCCCAGCACTCAAAAACTGGCTAAATAGAGCAGGGTTCTGTGATATTGAAGTTCTTGCAGTCACAACTACTTCAAGTGAAGAGCAAAGAAAAACAAAGTGGTCTTTTGATCAAAGTTTGGAAGACTTTTTAGACCCAAATGACAGAACTAAGACAGTTGAAGGTTATCCAGCACCTAAAAGGGTATATGTAAAAGCAAGAAGAAAGAATTAGAATAAATCTATATTATCTTCTTCTTTGATATCACTAAAGGCTAAAAATGAACTTCTTCCTTTATTTTTAGCTTCATAAAGTGCCGTGTCAGTATTTTTTATAATTTGATCTAGTGATGAATGTTTTGTATTAAATTTATCATAACCAATACATATTGTTTTTTTAAGAGTAGCTTCTTCATTTATTTGTATTTCTGCATTTGCAAAGTCTTCAATAATCTTTTCGCATATAATTCTGATTTCACTTTCACTATCACTGCTTAATATAGAGACTAAAAATTCATCCCCTGAAAGTCTTGCTACTAAATCAAATTCTGAGATATTTGTATGAATAACTTTTGCAAGTTCTATTAAAACTTTATCTCCAATATCATAATCAAATTCATCAATTACAGCTTTAAATCTATCTATTCCTATCATTAAAAAGAATATGTCATTTGTATCAGTATGTGATAAGTTAATCAATTTGTTAACATGCTCTGTTAAATATTGTCTATTATAAACATTTGTAACAGAATCAATTGAGTTTGATTGAACATAGTTTTTCTTTAAAATACCACTTTGAATAATAGGTGATATTTGAAAAAACGCTGACTCAATTGCATTATATTCAGCTTCTAGTACTGTGAAATGAGTTTTTGATGTAGAAGAGAAAGATACTATTGCATTTTGAGAAGTATGAGTATTAATAATAAAGAAAAAAGATTTATCATCATCTAAATAAAACTCTTCTCCTTTTACATAAATATTCTCTTTTCTATTGTTTTTCATATCAAATAAAGAAAAAGTTACATTATCAACATTATAATTTCTATTTAACCACTGATAAATATCTTCTGCCATTTGCTTTAGGTTTGAAGAGTATTGTAATTGTTCATATAGTTCATAAATTTTTTCTAAAGAAGTAAAATCTTTTTCATGATTGCATGATGATTTAATCAAATTTAGTATCGAATTTTTTAACATGACTCTTCTTTCTCTATTTTTATATATATTATAAGTATTTTTAATTGAATATAGGATTAAAACTTAAGTTTAATACTATTTATAAATAATTTAACCAACCATTTAAGGAATGTTTTTCATTTATTAGTGTCGTACTATCTCCATGTCCTGGGTGTACTTTTAAATCTTTTTCCCAAGATAAAACTTTTTTAATGCTCTCTTTCATATTTTGAGGACTTGAAAAAGGAAAGTCTACTCTTCCAATTGTACCTTTGAAGATAAAATCACCACTAAAAAGATTTCCATTTATTTCTATGGCAGAACAACCTGGCGTATGACCTGGGAAAAAATGATATTTTACAATTGTACCATCAAAATCGAATTCTTCATCTTCATTTACTAAAACATCTGGATGGCTGGGTGTCATGCCAAATCCATATGGATCTTTTTCAAGCATAAAAGCATCATCTTTAGGACAATAAATTTTTAGCCCAAATTGGCGACTTACTTCATGATTTGACCATACATGGTCAAAGTGACCATGTGTATTTAATATAACAACAGGATTTGTTACATTTTGTTTTATCCATTCAATTGCATCTACTCCTGGATCTATTATAAAATCTTTATTATCAACTGTTGCTATATAACAATTTGTTTGATATTCTCCCATTGGTTTTCTTTTTATATCCATTTTAAACCTTACTTAGATAGAATCTATTTTTGTGATTATATCAATTTAGAGGTAATAAGTGAATTATTTTAGGGATTTAGAAGAGATTTTGTTAACAATTAATCCAAATGAAAAGTTTAGAAAATTTGATTGTTTTTATAAAGAATTTTTAAATGAAAATATAGATTTTAGTAACAATTATGTAATTATGCCATTAGAGGAACCTTCATATAAAAGTTTTATGAAAATAGTTCTTCCAAAAAATGTAAAAATAAGAAAATATTTTGATACAAAAGAGGGTAAAGGAAGTCTTCTTCACACAATAGCACATATTGAATACAGTGCTATTGATTTGGCTCTTGATGCAGCTTTGCGCTTTAAAAACTTACCAAAAGAGTATTATAAAGATTGGTTAGAAGTTGCAAGTGATGAAATAAGACATTTTTTAATGATAGAAGAGATTATGAATAAAGTTGGTTATAAATATGGAGATTTTGAAGTGCACACAAATCTTTTTGAAGCTATGAAAAAGACAACAAACCTTGTAGAAAGAATGGCTATAGTTCCAAGATACTTAGAAGCAAATGGACTTGACCAAAATCCGAAAATCATGAAAAAACTAGAATCAAATCCCGATGAAATAAATAATGAAATTCTTAAAGCACTTAATATTATTTTAGAAGAAGAAGTCGACCATGTCTATAAAGGAGACAAATGGTTTAAGTATGCTTGCGAAAAAGAGAATTTAGATGTAGAAAATACTTACTTAGAACTTCTTGAAAAGTATTATCCCGGTAGTACACAGGGAAAAAAACCTGATATGAATTTTGAAGCTAGGAAAAAAGCTGGATTTTCTTGTGATGAATTAAAAAGATTATCAAATAAAAGTGACTGTGCATAACACAATATACACTTTCACTTTTATTCTTGAATTGTCCAAATAAGTTTATCTTTCGTATATCCCAAAGCTGGTAAGGAATCAAGTATTTTATTTAAAGTTTCTTTATCAAGTTTTTTTGTTCTAGAAAGAATCCATAAATACTCCCTTGATGGTTCACCTATTAATGCATATTTATAATCTTTATCAAGCATCAAGACCCAATAATTACCATAAAATGGTCTAAAAAAATTTACTAGCTGACTCATTTGTAGTATATGCAACTCCTGTAGCTTTTGTCTTTTCATTTGTATCAATTTTTTGACATGAATTAACTACTTTAATTTTATTGTCATCTCTTAGAGTATAATTTGCACTTACATTTTTACAGCCTTTTTCAAAAAAATGCTCATACCTTGCTATTTCATACCAAGTTCCAAGATATCTATTAATATCAACTTTTTTGACAGTTTTTAATGGTGCATATTTACTAGAACAAGCTGTAAAAAGTAAAAGGATTGATAGGAGTAGGGTGCTTTTAAAAATAGTGTTCATAAAATTTACCTTTATATTTTTTTAAATTATAATTAAATAAAAAATACTTTTGTATTTGTTTTATGTAAGTTCAAATTTGTTTTAAAAGAATTCACTCATATAAGTTCTATATATTAAAGGAACTTGGCTTTGTTGTAATTTTTTATTTTCACGCTCTTTTATAGAGACAGCATTAAAAAAACTTTTCCATAGTTTTTGAAACTTCTCTTCATTTTGGGAGTAAATAGGAGTTTCAAATGAAGATATATTTTCTATACTTACATTCATATCATTTTTAACAAAAGCAATTTCTCTTTTAACATCATGAATTATAAAATTTTGATTATTAAACCTTTTTATAAAGTGTTTTGCTAAAAAATAAAGCACATTGAAATTGCAGTCTATTTTTGCATATAAACACCCATCCTCCAGCTCTTCAAATCTTGTATAAGCATACATTCTATGTACATTCTTAAATAACTCTTTTTCAAGGTTATTTATATAAAACACACAAGAATTATTTATATTAAATAGCTCTTTTTGATTTTTAAATCCTATTATTATAAATTCTAAAAGCTGTATCTCAAAATCTTTTTTATCACACATGAAAATATTTAAAATCTTTTGAAGCATATTTTTTGGAAATATTCTTTTTATAGAATCAAGTACTTTTTGAGAATTTTCTTTTTTAGTTTCTATATATTTTATCTCATCAAATAATATCTCTTCTGGTAAACTTTTATAAATATTCTTTGGCTTGAATTTATCATAATAAACACTATATATCAAAGATAAAAAGCCCTCAAAAGTACCATCATAAATCAAAATCACAATTCACCACTTACTGCACTAAAGTCAAATAAACTAGGTTGTACGAGTTTTTTTCTTTCAGGTTTTAAAAGTGCTGTTTTAATAGAATCCCTATAAAATGGTATTTGCCTTTGAAACTCTTTATTACAAGTTATAAAATAAAGAGCTCTTTTTAGAGATATTTTAAGTTTTTTTAAATCATCAAACCCAAGTCTTTTAAATCTTCTTGCATTTAATATCTTTTGCACAGCTCTTGCCCCAATTCCAGGTATTCTAAGAAGTTCTTCTCTTGAGGCTTTATTTATCTCCATTGGAAAATACTTTAGATTATTAAGTGCCCAAAATGTTTTGGGATCTAAGTTTTCATCTAAATTTGGAAATTCATCTGTTACTATTTCGTCCCAAGAAAAATCATAAAACCTAAGTAGCCAATCCGCTTGATAGAGTCTATGTTCTCGAACAAGTGGTGGTTTAGTTACTATTGTGGGTAAGTTTTTATCATCATTGACAGGAATATAGGCACTATAATAGACTCTTTTTAATAAAGCTTTATCATACAAAGCAGAGCTGAGTTTAAGTATGTCTCTGTCACTCTCAGGAGTTGCACCAATTATTAATTGCGTACTCATTCCTATTGGTTGTTTTCCCTTTTCTAGGCTTAAATCTCTTGCATATTTTAAAGGTTCTAAAACCTTTTCTTTTGTTTTATTTGGGGCTAAAAGTTTTAGTGATTTATCACTTGGAAGTTCTATATTTGAGCTTACTCTATTTGCTAATTTTACTATTTGTTCCACTAATTCCATACTTCCACCTGGAATTAGCTTCACATGAATATATCCATTGAACTTATACTCATATCTAAGTATTTTTAGTGTTCTTAAAATCAAAGTCATGGTATGGTCTTCATTGTCTATGATTCCAGAACTTAAAAAAAGACCTTCGATATAATTTCTTTTATAAAAATTTATAGTAATATCAGCTAACTCTCTTGGTGCAAAAGCAGCCCTTGGGATATCATTTGAAACTTTATTTATGCAATAAGCACAATCATAAATACAATAATTTGTAAGTAATACTTTTAATAATGAAACACATCTTCCATCTGCTGTGTATGTATGACAAATCCCACTTGAATGGCTAGCTCCAAGTTCACCTATTTTGTGGTTTTCTTTTTCTCCACTTGAGGAACAAGAGACATCATATTTGGCACTATTACTTAGTATTTCCATCTTTTCATAAATATCTTTTCTCATTTTTACATTTTATATAAAAATAAAGCTTATCCTTAAAAATATATCAATTTGTAATGAAAAGGTTTTATAAAAAGTTTTTAATAGGCAATTTTCCTAATTATCTCTGCACTTGGTTTTGCATAATAATAACCTTGCACATAATCAACTCCAATTTCTTTTACCTTATTTAACTCTTCAATTGTTTCAACACCTTCTGCTAGAAGTTTTATACCATTTTCATCTGATATTTGTCTAAGAGCTTTGTAAATAGACTGTTTCATAGTGTCATTTTGTATATTATCTATTATATTTCTATCTACTTTGATAATATCTGGTTTGATATCTATAATCATATTTAAAGATGAATATCCTTCTCCCACATCATCTAAAGCAATTAAAAAACCTTTTTCCCTATAAAAATTAAGAATATTCTTTAAGTGACTTTTGTCTTCTACTTTTTCTGTTTCAACTACTTCAAAAATTATATTTTTTGGATCATAATCTAGTTGTTTCGCCCATTTAACAGTAGATTGAAGACAAAATTCAGGATCATATATAGAAGTTGGTAAAAAGTTAATAAATATTTTTTTATTTACTCTTTTAGTTGCAGCTGTCTTAAGGGCTGTTTCTCTACATATTTGATCGAGTTTAAAGTTTGTATTATTTCTAGTTGATTTTTTGAAAATTTCATCTGGGTACATTAGTGTTCCATCTGGATAAACACCTCTTATTAAAGCTTCATATCCAAAAATAGAGTTTTTTTTCATGTCAATAATTGCTTGAAAATGTGAGGTAAAACTTTTACTATATAAAATATCAAAAAAAGAAGCATCTTTTATAAAATTTAGATATAAAAAAAGTGGTTTTGATTTTAATACACTATTGATTGTAAGTGGATGTCTATGGTTTTCTATAAAAACTCTTATCTCTTTTTGTTCTTCTTCAGAAAATTTTTCTATTAAGAAATCAGCATTTTCTTCAAAAAACAGATTTGGGTTTAAGGAAACAAAAGAGCATATATTCTCATCTATATTTGTCTCTAGTCCTAACTCATTTATATACATCTCTGATTTCTTTAATAACTCATCTATATTTGAAATAAGATGAATAGTTGATTCACTTCCACAAATATTAAATTCTTCTTTACACGAACATTGAATCATGATATCTCCTTTTATGGTGCTAATCTATTTATTTTCCAATTATTTTCTTCATTTATACTATATTCAAATCTGTCATGTAGTCTATCTTTGCCACCTTGCCAAAACTCAACAACTTTTGGTTTTATTACATATCCACCCCAAAAAGAAGGAAAAGGAATCTCACCTTTTACAAACTTGTTTTTTATCTCATCAAATTTGGCTTCAAGTAGACTTCTTGAACTAATAATTTCACTTTGGTGAGAAACCCAAGCTCCTATTTGACTCCCTTTTGGACGAGAAAGGAAATATTTCAAAGAGTCAGTTTTACTAATCTTCTCAATTGTCCCTTCAATTTTAACTTGTCTTTCTAAGCCTAACCACGCAAAATGTACAGCTGCATATGGATTTTCCTCTATTTGCCAAGCTTTTTTACTTTTGTAGTTTGAAAAAAACACAAAACCATTTTCATCATACAGTTTTAATAAAACTGTTCTAATTGATGGTTTCATGTCTTTTCCAACCGTTGCCAAACTCATAGCATTTGGTTCTAAAATTTCAGCACTTAATGCTTGTTCAAACCATAGTTCAAACTGTTTAATTGGAGAGTCTAATAAATCCTCTCTTCTCAAACCTTTTGTTGTATATTCTTGTCTTAATTTAGATAAATCTTTCATTATATTTCTTTATTGTTTTATGATTGTAATAACTAATTCTCCAACCGTAAAACCAAACTTTTTCATTTTTGAATGATTTATTATTATACCATCTTCTTGTAAATGTAACCAATCTTTTACATTGATATCAAGAGTTCCACTTCCATAAGGAACTCTCATCGTATAGTCCATCATAACAGTATTTCCTAAGCTTCTTAAAACTGCATCACCAACTATATCAGAAGCAATTCCTATGTATGTACCATCTTTTTGGGGAGTTAATGTCCAAACTCTTGTTTGTTTTGTACCATCACTATAAACAAACTTTTCATCTAATGTCCCAACTCCATTTTTATCCCAAGAACCATTCATATCAGCCTTGAAGCTTTTTATGATTTTTCCACCCATATCTTTTACTATCCCATAAGCTTTTAAATCTCCATTAAAATAATCTTTTGGAATAAACACTGGTTTTGTATCTTTAAAGTCACTCATTTTCATAGAAGTACATCCTGTTATTAAAAAAGTTAAAACGATAAGTAAAGTATATTTTATAAATTTCATGCTACTAATCCTTTGTTTAAATCTATATTTTGATCTCTTGTTAGTGTAACTTGTACTAAGTTTACATTTCTAGTTAAAAATGCAGCTTCACAATAATTAAGATACATTTCCCACATTCTTAAAAAGTACTCATCAAATCCTAGTTTTTTTATCTCTTCTTTTTTATTTAAGAAGTTTTGATACCAGATATTTAAAGTCTTTGCATAATCTTCTGTAAACTCTTCCATATGTAATAAATTTAGGTTTGTATATTTTGTAGTTGTTTCTAATATTTTAGAAACACTTGGCAAATGTCCACCAGGGAATATATATTTTTGAATAAAGTCTGTACTATTACTATAGTGTTTATATCTTTGGTCTGGCATTGTTATTATTTGTAAAACAACAACACCACTTGGTTTTAGTAATGATTCACACTTTTTAAAGAAAATATCAAAGTACTCTTTTCCTACAGCTTCAAACATCTCTACAGCGATAATTGCATCAAATTTACCTTCTAAATCCCTATAATCTTTTAGCAAAATATCTATGCTTTCTTCCACTTTATGTTCTTTAAACTTCTCCTCACAAAGTCTTTTTTGTTCAGTACTAAGTGTTATTGTTGTCACTTTACACTGTTTTTCTTTTGCTAAATGTAAAGCCATAGATCCCCAACCAGAACCAATTTCTAGTACATTGTCACCTTTTTTGAGATTTAGTTTGTTTGCAAGGTGTTCTATTTTTCTTTTTTGAGCTGTATATAAATCTTCATCTTTATCTTTAAATATTGCAGCTGAATACATCATTGTATCATCCAAAAATAGTTTATAAAAATCATTTGATAAATCATAATGCTCTGAAATATTTTTTCTTGAATTCTTTTTTGAATTCTTCCTTAAAAGATGTTTTACTTTATTAAAATGAGGAAGAAGATTCATAAGAAAGTTTTTTGCATTGTCTTCACTTTTTATTCCTATGTGTTTTGAGTTTAATAAAGCAAGTTTAATAAGGTTTGTTAAATTATTTACAGAAAATTCTTTATTCATATAACTCTCTGCAAAACCTATATCTCCATAAAAAAGAAGATTTTTAAAAAAACTATAATCATGTATTTCTAAAGAAACTTCTTCTTCTAATTTGTTTCCATAATATTTTATTTGATTATTTGGGTAGGTTACTTTTAAATTACCTATTTGAATTTTTGATAATAAATTCTCACCAAATTTATGCCATAACTTTTTCACTAGTATCTCCTTATTTGATCTTCTTTTGTAGGCTTTTTCCAAACTAGTCCCAATCTTTTTAGTTTTATTGATTGCCAGATTGTTCTTGTTACTACAAAAAAAGTTAAAAATGTATGTTTAAAAAATAGTTTTAAAACATTTTTTGATGAAAACTCCAATGAGTTTCCATTAAAATATGCGCAAAGTACTCTATTTTGATTTTCATACAAATCGATTTTTATTAGCATAGAGTTTTCTGTGTACTTAAAAGTAAATTCATAATCTCCAACTCTATTAAAAAAAGGAGAAACATACATATCTTTTTTCACTATTCCTTTATATTTATTTCCTTTCATCTCTTCTAAATCAAGATTATAAATGACTCTACCACCATTGTAATTATGTACTTCTGCTAAAAGTTTACTTGGTTTATTGTTTTCATCATAGATAATTATAAGGCTTAGTGGATTAAAGACAAAATTCATAATTCTAGGAAGTGTTACAAAATGCATTCTTGAAGATTTTTCTACATTATGGGCTTTTAAGAGATATTCTACATTGTCTAAAAAACTTTTCTTTTGCCCAAAATGATCTTTCGATAAAAAAGAGAATAAATTAAACTTATTAGTTGAAAATAGAGTGTTTTTTAATGAATTAATATCACTTAAATCAATATCTAACATAAAAAATTTATACTTAAAACTATGTTCAATTGGTAAAAATCTTTTATGATATATTATTCCATCAAAAAATTTATGACTCATAATCCACATCCTAACTCTTGTGCAATAGTATTAGCACTCCATAAACCATCTTCATGGAAGCCATATCTCCAATAAGCTCCGGCAAAATATGTATTATTTACTCCATTTATTTCATCTCTTCTTTTTTGCATATTTATTGCATTCATATCAAATTGAGGATGAGCATATTCAATTTTTTCAATAATATTTTCTACACTATCTATTTCATTTAGAGAGACAAAATAGTCTTTTTTACTTTTTAAATTTTGCAATCTATTTATCCAATATGACAAAGTGGCATTTTTACTATTTTCATAACTTTTATAATTCCAAGCTGCATAGATTTTTTTATTTGGATATAAAACATTATTATCATTGTGAAGTAGGGCACTATTATTTTTATATTTAAAAGCACCTAATATCTCTTCTTCAATAGAAGTTGAATCTTTTATTAACTCTAAAGCCTCTGGAGCATGCATTGCAAATATCACTTTGTCATAGCTTGATTTTGAGTTATCTGAATGATGTAAAATGACTTCATTCCTCTCCCTTGTAACAGCGATAACATCAGAGTTTAAGATAGCTTTTCCTGAGATTTTTTTAATGATTTTGTTTACATAATTTATACTTCCATTTGATACAGTTAGCCATTGATGGTGACTATTAACTCCCAATAATCCATGATTTTTGAAAAAATTTATAAATGTATAAGCTGGAAAGTCATGCATTTTATCACTAGGTGTTGACCAAATAGATGCACCCATTGGAATCAAATATCTATTTTTAAATGCTTCTGAGTAGTTTGCTATATATTCCCCTAAAGACTTGTTTAATTGGGGTGAATTTATTTCTAAATCAAAATTTGCTCTTTCATTAAAATTTAATATATCTTTTATCATTTTGTAATGAGTTGGAGAAAAAAGATTTTTCTTTTGGAAGAACATTCCTTTTAATGATTCTCCATTATAAGCTATATTTGATTTTGTATCCCAAAAAGCAAAACTCATATCTGAGTTTTCTATTTTTACATCAAGATCCTCAAATAGTTTTGTAAGAAGAGGGTAGGTTGCATGATTAAATACTAAAAAGCCAGTATCAACTCCAAATTTTTTACCATCATCTTCAACTTGAGTTGTTCTAGCATGTCCACCAAATCGATTATCTTTTTCATATAAATCAACTTCATGTTTATTACTTAGTAAATAAGCACTTCCAAGTCCACTTATTCCCCCACCTAATACAGCAATTCTCATATTTAACCTTTATGAATGATTTGAGTAAATTAGTTTTGATGTATCCATAAAACTATCTAAGAATTTTAAAATCTTATTTAACTCATCTTTTTTTATATTTTTTGTTTTACTCATAATCCAAATATTTTCTAAATCACTACTTGCCATTACAGCAGTTTGATAATCATTTAGGTAAATGATTCTATACTCACTTGTAAATATTAAAAAATATGTCATATCTATTTTTGACATAGAATCTTTTTCTTTTGGAACTGCTTTCCCTTCGTACTGAATAATATTTTGAGTATCATATTTGTCATAGCACCTATTGAAGACTTTAAACTCATTGCTATCAAGTAGTTTATACTCAACAGTAGGTGCTAGACAATTTTTCTCAAAATAATTATATGTGCGTGCAATCTCAAACCAAGTTCCACTAAAAAGTTTAGGGTCAACAAAATTGACACTTTGAGGAGTCTTTGAATACAAAGACAAGAAAAAAAATAATAACATAAATATTACACGCATATTAAATTCCTAAACTTTTATTAATACAATTATATAAATAGAGTAAATAGTTTAATAGCTAGTTTTTGTCATTTCATAAATTAATATTGGTCTTTGTACCTTTTTATAAAAAGAACTGCTAAAAGTTTAAGAAATATTGGAAGAATAGAATAAAGTATAATTAGGGTGTTTAAAGCTAAATTTGAGATATTATTAACATCAAAACCAACAATTTCTAAGACAATAAAAGTAATAAATACAGCCAAGGCTAAAGATAGTTTTGTAATCATATTCCAAAACCCAAATAGTACTCCAGATATTTGATTTCCTAAGGTTTTTGATTTTTGAGCGATATCTGATTGAATAGATGCTGGTATTGCCATATCAGCACTTAGACTTATTCCTGTACAAAAAGATATGATTCCAAATAAAATATAGTTTTGCTCACCTAAAAATGGAACAAATGAGAAAGATACAACTGCAAAAAGAATTGAACTTATCCAGACTTTTTGTTTATCGATTTTTTTAGATAAATATATCCAAAAAGGCAAAGCAATTACAGCTGATAAAAAATAAACTAATAAAAGAGCTCCTGTATATTCTGGCGTTTTAAGTACTAATTGCACATAAAATAAAAACAAAGTTGCTGGAATGGCATTTGCTAGGTTGTTTAATATAAAAGCTATAAAAATATTATTTGCTTTTGAAAAATCTTTTTTAAACTTTTTCAAACTATCAAAAAAAGCTAAGGTTTCGATTTTATTTTTATCTTCTTTAATAAATAAAATAAAAATTAATATAACTATAGGAAAAACTAATAAAGAAGTTTTTAAAAGTAAATTCAGACTCTCTTTTGCATCTTCAGATATATTATAAATATAAGGCAAAAGAAGTGCTATAACTACACCAACTATTGTAAAAACTTCCCTTGAAAAAGATAATTTTGTATTATCATGATAATCTTTTCCAAGTTCTGCATTTAAAGCAAGATAGGGAATATTTATAAAACTCCAAGAAATATAAGTAAGAGCTGAGAAGAGAAATAACCACCAAAAGGAGTTTGAACTAGTAGGGTGAATAAGAAAATAAAAGCTAAAAAGTAAAATTATACTTCCTCCAGCTATTAAATAGCTTTTTTTTATTTTTTTATCACTAATAAGTCCAATAAAAGGGTCACTAATCATATCAAGTAATCTTGATAAAAAAAGTGCAATACCCACAAGTGCAATATTTAACCCCACTTCATTTACATAAAAATTTGGCAAATAAATATATATAGGAAGTCCTAAAAAAGCTATTGGAATAGCTAATATTCCATAAGCAATCTTCTCAAATATTTTATTCATGCTTTTAGCTTATTTTTTATATATTTAATAATATATTTTAAAATAGGTATTTTTTCATAAATATTTACCCCACTATCCCAATAATCAATATGTGAGACAACTTTGCCTTTTGAAGAAAACTCAACTCTACTTACTCCTATGAATAATTCATACTCTTTACTTGCCTTTGAAGTTTTATATTTAAAAATCCATCTAAGATAAGAGATATTATCTTTTGTAATTATTTCAGTAACTTTAAAACTTGGTTCTTCTAGTGTTTCATACATATGATTAAAGATTTTTATTAAAGAGCTTAAGTCATTTATTTTTTGGAAGGGATCTTCAAAATAAATATCTTCTGTAAATATTATTTTATAATCATTTATATTTAAGTCTCTATTTAAGTTTTCAAAAAATAAAGCATAATTTTGAGCATGTTGTTTGTAATTCATTTTAATAACTTTTTATTTATTGAAAGTGATATTTTATAAGGTAACATTGCCATTAGTCTTAAAAAAAGAGATATCTTAAAAGGAAACCTTATCTCAAAAGAGTATTTTTTATTTATTCCTTCATAAATATTTTTTGCAGCAACTTCGCTAGTAATTAAATCTGGCATTTCAAAATCGTTTTTTTCTGTCAATCGAGTTTTTACAAAACCATGATTGATAATTTGTATTTCAATGTTTTTTACGATAAGTTCTGCTTGAATAGATTGGGCAAAGTTTACAAGAGCAGCTTTACTTGCACTATATCCTCCCCCATAAGGAAGACCAAAATAGCTTGATAAACTTGCATTAAAAACTAATCTCCCAAATCCTTGTTTCTCATAAAATGGAACAAGTGTCGTAGTTACTCTTAATGCTCCTAGATAATTAATATTAGTCATATTTTCATAATGCTTAATATTCCAATTTTCCATAGACATTACTTCGTAAACTGCTGCATTAAAAATAGTTATATCTATTGTATCAAATATGCTAAAAGCATTTTTAACAGATGATTCTACGCTTTGTGTATTAGATACATCAATATCCAGCAGATTTAGTTTATTGGGGTATTGTTTTTGTAAAGCCAGTATTTCTTTTGATGATTCTATTGTTCTAGATGAGGCTATTATTTTATAATCTTGTTTTAAATATATATTTAAAAGATCTAAGCCAATTCCACTACTAGAACCTATTATCCAAATATTTTTCATAGTTAAACCTTTATTTTGAAGTTTAACTATGTTTTTTATTTTTTTGTATGCTTTATATGTTAGTTAATAAATCATTTCAAATCAACAAGAGGGTAGTTTTCAATAACAAAATCAATATCTTTGTCCCCTCTACCACTTAAATTGACTAATATTGTCTCTTCTTTACTTAAAGTAGGTGCTAATTTCATAGCATATGCAACGGCATGGGCAGATTCAAGTGCAGGAATGATACCTTCTAGTTGTGACAACTTATAAAAGGCATTAACAGCTTCTATATCATCACATAGTCCTACTTTTGTTCTTCCACTATCTTTTAAAAATGCATGTTCTGGTCCAACCGATGGATAATCTATTCCACTACCTATTGAGTAAACAGGGGCAGGTTCACCTTTTTCGTCTTTTAACATAATAGAATTAAATCCATGCATAATTCCTTCACTTCCATATGTTAAGCTAGCTGCATGTTCACCTAAGTTTTCACCTCTACCTAAAGGTTCAACTCCATATAAATTAACCCCTTCATCATCAATAAAGCCTGAGAATATTCCCATAGCATTTGAACCACCACCAACACAAGCTATTACATAATTTGGAAGTTTGTTTTCATGACCCCAGAATTGTTCTCTAGCTTCAATTCCAATTATACTTTGAAAATCTCTAACCATCATAGGAAAAGGATGAGGACCTACAACTGAACCAATGCAATAAATAGAGTTATCAGTATCAGCTAAATATGCTTCAAAAGCTGAATCAACTGCTTCTTTTAGAGTTTTTAAACCATGGCTTACTGGTACTACTTTTGCACCCAGTATTTTCATTCTAAGTACATTTGGATGCTCTTTTTTTATATCAACTTCACCCATATGAATCTCACACTCTAGTCCAAAATATGCAGCTGCAGTTGCAAGGGCAACACCATGCTGTCCCGCTCCTGTTTCTGCTATAACTTTTTTCTTACCTAAATGCTTAGCTAATATTACTTCAGCCATACAATGATTTAATTTATGAGCTCCTGTATGGTTTAAATCTTCTCTTTTTAAATATATCTTCGCACCACCACAAAATTGCGTTAAATTTTTGGCATATGAAACAGGAGTGGGTCTTCCTTGATAATGTCTTCTTACATATTTTAACTCATTTAGAAATTCTTCTGAGTTTTTAATTTCATTATATGCTTTAGTAATTTCTTCAAATGGTTTTATTAGTTGTTCTGGAATATAAGAACCACCAAATCTACCAAAATACCCTTTTTCATCAGGATATGAACTTAAATATGACTCTTTCATTTTTACCTCATTTTTTTAATTACTGTGTGTATTATAAGTAAATAGGAGTTAAATAAAGATTATATTATTTAAGAGGTATTTCAATAGTTACTTTAGTAAAAGTACTTTTATAATTTTCTATATCTATATTACCATTTAAGTTTTGTGTTATGATTTTATGGGTCATATACAATCCAAGACCAGTGCCTTGAGATTTGTGTTTTGTAGTAAAGTATGGTTCAAAAATTTTATCTATAATTTTAGTATCTATTCCTCCTGCATTATCTATTATTTCTATAACTGCAAAATTGCTGTTTTTTATATAAGTATTGATTTCAATGTTTTTTTCTTTTATATTATTTTCAATTAAAGCATCTTTCGCATTATTTAGCACATAAAGTAAAGATTGATTTAACTCATTTTCATTTGAGATAATTTCTATATTGCTGGTTAAATTATTGATTATTTTTATTTTATTTTCAATAAAACTATTATTCAATATATTTAAAGTTTGTTTTATACATCTAGATAAATCAAACTTTTTAATAGTTTTTTCTCCATTTAAATAATTTTGAAAATCACTAATTATTTTAGATAAATATTGTGTTTTTTCTTCTATTTCATCTATCGTTTCAAAAAACATTTTTTCATCTAATTGATTATACTCTTTTTGAATTTTTAATCCTGTGACAGCAGTAGAAATAAAGCTAAGTGGCTGTCTCCATTGATGTGCAATATTATTTAACATTTCACTTAAGCTTGCAATTTTTGATTGTTGAATCAAAAGTCTTTCTCTTTGTCGTATCTCTGTCATGTCAATAGTTGATAATATAATTGTATTATTATTTTCAAAAAGTATATTCTTAGCTTTAAGCATAATAGGGAATGTTATGTCTTTTGAATTTCTAGCATTTAATTCAATTGAATTATTTCTTGCTTCTTCTATTATCAAATCTATATTCTTATCTAAAATAAAAAGATTTTCTATAGGAAAATTCAACAATTCTTCTTTCGTATATTGAAACATTTTAATAGCTTGATTATTTACAAAAATAATTTTTTTATTTTTTAAAATAAAAATACCATCAACTGTAAAATCAAGTAAACTCTTAAAACTTTCTAATGAAAGTTCAAGTTCTGATTTAGCTAAATTTAACTCTTTTTGATATTTAGTTAATTGTCTATTTTTGTAAATAATTATAAAAAATATGATTATTATAGGAATTAAGATTTTAAACATCAGTTCATAATCAAAAGGTTTAACAAATTTCAAGTCTAACCATTTATTATATATAGTCTCTTTTTCTTCTAGTTTTTGACTATCTAATGCTTTATTTATAATGTTTTTTAAAATTACATAATCATCTCTTATCATTACTTGTAAATTATAGTCAATATTAGTATTACCTGAAATTTTAAGATTGTGTAAACTATTTTTTTTGATATTATAAGCAAGCACTGGCATGCTATCTACTACTGCAAATACTTTATGAGAAGAAACAAGTTCTAATCCTTGTTTTATATTATCAACAAAGACAAAATTTAAATATGGGTAGTTTTCATGAAGTAGTTTATAAGCAGTATAGTTTCTTCCAACTGCTATTTTCTTACCCTTTAAAGATTCAACACTAGGTATATAGTTTTGATCTTTTGTTGTAACAATTCCAATAGGAATTTTAAAATAAACTTTTGAGAAAATTGCATATTTTTCTCTATCTTTTGTTTTTGAGGTTGTAACAATAACATCTTGAGTTTTATTTTTAATCTCATTTAAAGATTTATAAAATTTATCTTCAGTTTTATATTCAACTTTTAAATTTGTTTTTTTTACTATGTTATACCAAAAATCAAATCCTAGTCCATAAGCTTTTCCATTGTCAATAAAACTAATTGGTGCCCAATTAGTTGTAAAAGAGACTCTTATTGTATGATTTTGAATAAATTCTTTTTCTTCTTTAGTTAAATATATCTGATCTTTATTTGATTCCCATTTATCATTAAGATATTCAAGTTCATCAGGAGTAATGCTTCTTATTGCTTTATTTAATCTTTCAACTAAATCTGGACGATCTTTTCGTACTCCTAAATAAATATTTTCATTAAAACCTTTTATTTTAGGGATTATTGAAGTTTTGAGTGTATTTAAAAATGTATTATTAATATAATATTTTGCAGTAAGATTATACTGGATTGTTGCATCAATTTTCTGATTTTTTATATCTGTAAATATATCATCCAATGAATTATAAAATCTGATTTTTATTTCAGGAAAGTTTTTTTGTACTAAATTTGTAATAGCCCAATCTTTAATCATTCCAATAGTTTTATTACTTAATGATTTTATATCCTTTAACTCAAGTCTATTAGTATTAGATACAATTGCTAATCTTTGTTTTAAAAATACATCTGTAAATAATAAGAATTCTTCTCTACTTTTTTTGTACAAAACTCCGCTTAATACATCTATTTTTTTTGATTTTAATTTTTCAATATTATTTGACCATTTATCAGGTAAAAATATAGGTTCAAAATTTCCTTTTTTAGCTAATAAGTTAATATAATCAAGAATATAACCTTTTGGTATTTTATTATCGTAGAAACTATAAGGAATCCAATTTAAATCAGAAGAGAAATATATATTTTCTTTTTTAGTATCTTCATTTATTGAATTTGCAAAAGTAATAATAACAAAGAGTGAGACTAATAATAAATATTTCATAATAAAGTCTTTTATTAATTTTTATTTCTATTAATTGTAACAGTAAAATATAAAATAAAACTAAATAATTATTATTTAGTTTTAATATTAAAGCAAGGAGAGTTCCTTACTTTATTTAAACCACTTTCTTACTTTATCAAACATACTTTCAAAATTTCTTTCATGTGGTTTACTTTCTATTCCAAAACTTTCTTGCAGTTTTTCTAATAGTTCTTTTTGTTCATCATTTATACTTTTTGGGTATTTGATTTTTATTTGAACTATTAAATCACCTTTTCCATATCCTTGAACAGATTTGATACCTTCACCTTTGAATTTAAATTGTTCTTTGTCTTTAGTACCTATTGGAATATCAAGTGATAATTTTCCTCTTAATCCAGGAATTGTAATACTATCACCAAGGGCAACCTGTGTAAAAAATAGTGGAACTTCAATATAAATATCATCATCATGTCTTATAAAATGAGGATCTTCTTTTACATTTATTTGTAAATATAAATCACCTCTTGTACCATCAGGAGCTATATTTCCTTTATTTGACACTCTAATTCTATTTCCATCATTTACACCTTCTGGAATATCCACACTAAATTTCTCTTCATGAGTCTCATATCCTGTTCCAGAACATTTTTTACATTTTTTAGCTACTGATTCTCCACTTCCATTACAAGTAGGACATGTTTGTGCAAATGTCATAAACCCTTGTCTTGTGTGAACTTGTCCTTGACCTGCACAAGTTTTACAAGTAGATAATTTACCATCTTCTGCTCCAGTTCCTTTACAAGGCTTACATGCAGTTTTGTATTTGTATACAACATCTTTTTTAGCACCAAAAGCTGCTTCATTAAATTCAACTTTTAATTCAACACCAATATCTAAATTATAGCTATATGTTTTCTTTTGTCTTCTGCTTTGACCACCGCCAAAACCAGATTGACCAAACATTTCTTCAAAAATTGAACTTAAATCATCAAATCCACCACTAAAGCCACCTCTACTTTGTCCACGACCTTCTAATCCAGCTTTACCATATCTATCGTATAAAGCTCTTTTTTCTTCATCACTTAAAACTTGATAGGCTTCATTTATAGCTTTAAATTTCTCTTCAGCCTCTTTATCATCAGGGTTTTTATCAGGATGGTATTTCATTGCCATCTGTCTGTAAGCTTTTTTTATAGTACTTTTATCAGCGCTTTTTGTCACTTCTAATAATTCATAATAATCTATGTCTAACAAAGTATTTCTCCTCAAATTATTTTAAAAACTCCGCGATTTTATCTAATTAATCATAAATCTTTGATATAATCGCCAAATGAAACTTGGATTAAATAAATTTTACGACTTAGTAGACGCATTTGAAAACTTACCAACAATAGGTAAGAAATCGGCACAAAGACTTGCTTATCATATTATTATGAATGATAATTATTGTGGGATTAAAATTGCACATAGTATTGAAAATGCACTAAAGTCAATAAGAAAATGTTCAAAATGTGGCTGCATGAGTGAACATGAGATTTGTGAAATTTGTTTAGATGATGAGAGAGAGTCTAGTTTTATTTGTGTTGTTCAATCAGCAAAAGATATTTTTACGATTGAAGAGTCAAAACAGTTTAATGGAAAATATTTTGTAATATCTCACTTAGATGAAATAGTACTTGACCAATTAATCTCATATGTTAAAACAAATAGAGTTAAAGATGTTCTTTTTGCTATATCTCCTTCATTATCTAATGATGCTTTTATTTTATTTATTGAAGATAGATTAAAAGAATTTAATATAAATTTCACAAAAATAGCGCAAGGTGTTCCTACGGGAGTTAGTTTAGAAAATGTTGATATCTTATCATTAGCAAAAGCAATTCAAAGTAAAGTATTAATTTAAAATGGAAGAACGAATTATTTGTCAAAAATGTGTATACTATTATGTTACATGGCAAGGTGGAAGAGCTCATGGTTGTAAGGCATATGGCTTTAAATCGCAAACACTACCAAGTACAGTTGTAAAAAATTCTAGTAGATTAGACTGTAAATTTTATCAAAAAAAACCAAATACAAAATAGGAAATTTTATTGTCATTTAAAGAGCATATACTATATTTAGAAATTAACAAAATAAAGATTTTTAGATATGTACTTGCTAATGAAGAAATTTTAAATATTCTTGATAAATATGAAATCAGCATTGATGATTTTATAAAAAAACTTTTAACAAAAACCCTTGAAAATATTATTTTAAATCTTAAAGATGAAAAAAACACTCTCTCCTTCCTTTCAAATTTCAAATTTACTAAAAATGATTATTTTTTGATATTAAGAAGTTTTAAAAACTCTATATATCTACATATGAAAAATCAAAAACTTGATGATTATATTTTTAGAAAAACGATAGATGAAATATTTGATTACTTTTATATATATTTACTTAATGAAGATAATACTAATGAAAAAGTAGAAGTAAAGATAGAAGACACAAAAAGAATAAATTATTTATTAACTCTTTTAGATGAAAATTTACCTTTAATTGATATCTCTTTTGATGGGAAAGCTATAGAGTCAAGTAAAAGTTTTGATGAACTTTTTTTATATAAAGATAAAAAAAGCTCAGAACTTAATATTTTAGATTTAATAATGTATAAGAAAAATGCTCAAAATTTTTTAAAAGAGATACTAAAAAATAGGACTTTTAGCGATGAGATAGAAGTCCAAAAATGTGATAAAACAGTTTTTTGGGCAAATATAAAATCTGAGAAAAAAGAAGATACAATCACACTTATTTTTAAAGATATAACTTATAAAAAGAATTTAGAAAAACAGAAAAAAGCCTTTTTAGAACAATCAAAAACAGCAGCTATGGGTGAATTAATATCTATGATAGCACACCAATGGCGACAACCTTTACAAACTGTTTCAATACTAGCACAAAAGTTAATTATAACAAAAGCAACAGATGGACATGTTAATAATGAAATCTTAGAGAAAGCAGTTAAAGATATAGATATTCAATTATCTTATATGTCAAGAACAATTGATGATTTTAGAAACTTTTTCAAACCAGAAAGTAGTAGTGTTATTTCAAAACCTAGTGCTATTATAGAAAAAGCAATAAAGTTTTTGCACTATGTCTTGACTATAAATAATATTGACTTTGAGTTAGATATAAAAAAAGACTATGAAATAAATATAATTGAAAACAATCTAATTCAAGTACTAATTAATATTATTAAGAATTCTATTGATGTACTTTTAGAAAGAAATATACAATCAAAGAAAATAACAATTAGATGTGATTTTAACGAAAATTATGTAATAATTGAAATCGAAGATAATGCAGGCGGAATACCTAAAGAAGATCTAAAAAAAGTTTTTGATTCATACTATACAACTAAGAATGATGAAAAAGGTACCGGTCTTGGATTGTATATGAGTAAAATTATTATTGAAGACCATAGCTTAGGGAAATTAAGTGTTAAGAATGGTTCAGATGGTGCATTATTTAAAATTGAATTACCAAAGGAATAGGAGTTAATATTGTTATATGAGGATTTAAAAATTGCTACAAAATCTTTAGGATTTTATACTATTGAAGATTTTGCAAAATATATAGGTGTTACAACATCAGAAATTTTAAAGTGGGAAGAGAAGGATGAAGTACCTTACACAATCTCTTTTATTGTTCATTTATTAAAGGGTGAAGAAAAACTGCCAGAAAGTACTAGTTTAGATACTTTAGTAGAAGAGTGTTTACCTCTTGCAACTTTATTAGAAGAAGCATCTAGTTTTCCCCATAAATTAGAAGAGATGTTTTTATTACAAAAAGAGTTAAATGACTCAACAAATGGTAATAACTGGGAATTAGGAACTAACAAATATGGTAAAGAGATTAATTGGTTAAGATGTATTCATATGGAAGTTTCTGAACTAATTGAATCAACTCCGTGGAAACACTGGAAAAATATCAATGCAGCACCGGATATGAATAATATCCATGTTGAACTAGTAGATATTTGGCACTTTTTAATGTCTTATATTTTACAAGAAACAAATATTCCAAAAGCCGTATCATTGGTAAATACTCATTGTATTTATGAAGCAAATAGTGAAGTAGATGTTAAACTTATGGTAAAAGAATCTGAAAAACTTTCTTATATCGCGTTTGCAATCCAAACAGGCAATATGCCATCTTTTTCTGGAATAGAGCGATTTATTGACCAATATTTTAGATGTTGTAAAATCTCTGGATTATCATTTACTTGGTTACAAAAACTTTATATTGGTAAAAACTGTTTAAATAAATTTAGACAAGATAATGGTTATAAAGAAGGAACATATATCAAAGAATGGAATGGAAAAGAAGATAATGTAATTATGGTATCAATATTAGAAGAGTATGAAAATATTGACTTTAATCTTTTATATACAAAACTAACAGAAGCTTATTCAAAACTGTAAAGAGATATTCTCTTTACAGTAAAACAAATAATGATTAAATCAAAAGAATTTAAAACAGCACTTAAAGTATCAATTCCTGTTATGATGGGCTATTGTGTACTTGGATTTGCCTTTGGATTATTAATAACTAGTTTAAATTATCCTTGGTATTTAGCACTTTTAATGTCTGTATTTATTTATGCAGGGGCATTGCAGTTTTTAGCTATTGGTTTTTTTAGTTCAAAATTAGGATTGCTTGATATCTTTATTACTTCTATTTTTGTAAACATAAGACAATCTTTTTATGGCTTATCAATGCTTAAAAAGTTCAAAAAATCAGGAAAACTCAAACCTTATTTAATATTTGGACTTACTGATGAAACCTATGCTTTACTTACAAGTATAAAAGATGATGAACAATTAAAGAAAAAATATTATTACTTTTATTTGTGCGGGCTTAATCAATTTTATTGGGTAATAGGGACACTCTTGGGAGCTGTTTTTGGAACAAATATATCTTTTGATACCAAAGGTTTAGATTTTTCATTAACAGCACTTTTTGTTATCTTAGCTATTGAGCAATATAAAACAAATAAAAATATTACACCTTTTGTAATTGGAGCTGTTACTTCTATTTTGGCAATTATTTTAGTGCCAATAAACAATATGCTTATATTTGCCATTGTTTGTTCTTTGCTAGGTATGTTTATTCTTAGAAAAAGGCTAAATAATGACAAGTAATGAAATATATTTAGCAATAGCAGTAATGGCAATAGCAAATTATATTACAAGAGTATTTCCTTTTTTATTTTTTGTAAAACACGAACCACCAGCTTGGGTTGTGTTTATTGAGAAAAACTTTCCACCAATAATTATGACTATTTTGATATTTTATACACTTACAAGTGTAGATTTTAAATCAGCTCCTTATGGGTTAAAAGAACTTCTAGCCATAGGGTTTACAATATTTTTACACCTAAAATTTAATAATTATTTGGTGTCAATTATATTAGGAACTCTTTTTTATATGGGACTTGTGCAGTTTTTTATCTTTTAAGGTACTAATAAAACTGCACTATTACACAAGTCATCACTTTCAAATTTTGTAATATCTCCAGCTTTTAATCCTGGAACGGGAAATAATCTTACAGTTAATGGTTTATTTAATCTAAATGCCATTGTTCCTGTATCTCTACAAATATCAGCAATCTTTTCAATGCTAGTATCTCCAACAATCGGAACAGTATCAAGGCCTATTCCACAAACAGATGAATACGTAAGAAGTGAGCGTATCTCAAACTCATTATTTTTTGTGGCAAGTGCCAAGCCTTCATCTTCAACAACTGCTAACATTAGTCCAGAAAAACCAATAAGCTCACAGCCTTTTTGACTTTTAAATACTTTTGTTAAAAGTGCTGAAGCTTCAATAGTACCAGAAGCTCCAAAGTATGGAACACCCAAAAGTTTATACACATCTACCATAGATGAACAGTTTTTAGAAGGAGCAGCTGATGTATCAATTCCTGCAAATTTTCTTTTAAAGTCATGTTTAAAGTTATTAAGAATTTTTAAAACATCATTTATATGATATTGTAAAGAATTACTCATGATTTCATATGAATTTTGCCATTTTTTATTATGGTCTTTTTCTTCAGTTAGACTTTTTAAAGCCTCCACCAATAAATCAGGAGTTTCAAGTCCTAAAGCAAAACAATCTTCATCGCTACTATTATGATAAGAAGCTGGAAAGTAGGGGATTAATGGTTTACAATTATAATTTATAGTAAAGTTAAAATTACCTTCACCATTTGGTGTTATTTTAGCTATTTCTTTGACTACTTTTGCACATTCCAAGGTCTTAACTGCATCTGGAATTCCCAAATCATCAACTCCAATATTAACACAAACATTACATAAGTCTCCAAATTTTTGGACTAGTATTGGCAACATTTGTATTTCATTTGAAGTTTTTGCTTCACCTATTGCAAATCGTATTCTAATATCTGGCATAGAATCACTTTTTAATAAATCAGATAAATACTGCATATCTTTAATAGCATTTTCTAAAGTTGATGTATTAAGATACTCTCCAAAAGCATTTGTTACTATTCTTATACTCTGAACTGTATATCCATTTTGGTTAAACTCTTTTGATAAATCTCCCCCAAATAGGGCAGCTTTTTTGATTTTATCTTCCCAAGTTGATTTATCTTTTGTAAGAGTTAAAAAAGAGGTTATTGTTCTTATTTTACATAAATCTTTATTTTTTAAATTGCCATTCATTATTTTACTAAAACTCTTTTTGATGTATCAAAAACCATTTCATAGTATCTGTTATTATTAAATTCAAACTCTTGAATAACATCAAGTCCTAGTTTTCTTTTATGGGCTGCATAAGAACGCTCATTGATTACATTTACAAAAGTTACTAAAATAGGGTATCTTTTAGACATAGATTCTAAAGCAAAATCAAAAAGTTTTTCTAAAAGTCCACTTCCTCTAACACTTTTATCAATACACACAGGTCCATATTGATAAGAATTGTTTACTGTTAAAGTTTGTCCTAAATAGTTAAGTTTTGGTAAATCTTTTATCATATGAACAAACATTGGCCATTTTGACCAAAACTGCCATGAAGCTGACATAACATATCCTAAAACTTTATCATCTTCAACTGCTATAAATAAGCCTTGCTCTTGTTCAATAAGTGCTGTAAGTTCTTCTTTTGAAAATCCTGTAGTTACAAAGCCATCTTTTTTATCATCTTCTGCTATAGTTGCTAATTGGTATTTTGAATGTAGTTTTAAAATATTTTCTATATCTTTAATTTCTGCTATTTTTAATTGCATTTTCTTCTCCATAAAATTAATAGTGTAAGTATACAATCAAAAAAAAATATTTTCATTAACCTATGTTAATTTTTCATCTCTTTTCTAATTCTTGATAGGGCAACATCAGTAATACCCAAATAAGAAGCAATATGATAGTTTGGAACAGCATCTTCAATCATAGAATAATCACTTAAAAACTTCTCATAACGCTCTCTTGCATTTAAAAGTAAAAAATCAGCTTCTCGTCTCTCTTTTTTAATCACAAGATTTTCATAAATTCTTAAAAGTAAATCATTCCATTGTTTATATTCAATGCCAAGGTCTAAAAGCTTTTTATATGGTATATATAAAGTTGTAAAATCACTTAACACTTCTACACTAAAAGGAGAAGGTATTCCATGTGATACTGAAGCTATACTACTTAAAAGATGTCCTTGTTTCTCTGCAAAAGATTTATTGAATTCTTTTCCATCTTCTGTAAGATAATAATATCTAGCTAAGCCTTCAATCAAAAAATAAAAGTCATTTACTTCATCATCTATATAAAAAAGATGTTCTCCTCTCTTTAATCTCTTTGTTTTAAAATAGGGCTTTGCTAATTCCCAATTCTCTTTAGAAATAGAAGAGATATTATTAAGTATTGGGTATAAGATATCAAGTTGTTTATCTATAGTCATTTTTATACTCTACATAATGAGCTGCATGTTTAATCAACTTGTCAACATCTTCTTTTGTTAACTCTTTTACTACTTTTGCAGGGCTTCCCATAATCAAACTTCTTGGAGGAAATACTTTTCCTGAAGTTACAAGAGAATTTGCTCCTACTATGCTTCCTGCTCCAATTATTGCATTGTCTAATACTGTAGCACTCATTCCTATAAGACAATTATCTTCAATAGTACAACCATGAAGCATAACTTTATGTCCAATAGTTACATTATTCCCAATTATTGTTTTTGTATCAACATCAGTATGAATACATGATAGATCTTGGATATTTGTTTTTTTACCAATTTTTACTTCATTTACATCTGCTCGAATTACACAGCCAAACCAAACTGATGAGTCTTCATCAATACTTATATTTCCAATTAAATCTGCACTTGGAGCTATCCAAGCACTTTTGGCAATTGTTGGATAGAACTCTTTAAACTTTAATATCATATTTATACCCTATAGATAATTTTAATTTATTATATCTATAGAAAGTAAAAGCTAAATAAAAATTTACTTAGCTTTATATTCTAAAATAACTGGTTGAGAGTAGTTTGGTACATCATCATAAGTAAATATTGCATAATATTTATCAATATCTGTTGCACCAAAATCATCTAAAGTATACTCATCTACACCTGCATAAAGTTTTTGTCCATCTTGTGCAGATAAAGGTTTTCTAAAAGGATTTTTAATAACTTTTGCTCCTACAAAATCGGCATCTTTTGGATTATTCCAAGTAACTTTTACTTTACCATTTTCTATTACTAATTGTGCATTTGTTACTTTTTCAACAGGGAATCTTCTTTTTGGTATATATTCAATAATAAGTTTTGGACACAAAGTACTATTATTACTAGCTTCCCATGAAACAGTCTTATCTTTTAATACTTTAAATGCAGATGTTGGTTTTAATACAAAAGAGATATCTGATTTAGTTTTTAACTTCTCATTTAAAGTAATTTCAGAAAATGAATCAAACATAAAATATTGGGTTTGATTGTTTTTAAGTTCAGTTGCACTTACATCATAACCAATATTTTGAATAACTTCTCTAGAAGTAATATCTTTGTAACTTTTATTGATATTATCATCTACGAACTCCAAATGGAATCTAATATCATCTTTGATATAAACTTTTGTAGAGTTTAATTCAAAATAAGCTTTAGTAATCATAGTATCATTATAAGGAGGAAGGGATGAAAGATTAAATTGAAAAGTAGAATATATTTTATTTCCTTTTTCATCAAAACCGGGAGTAATCACATTTTCTAATACTTCATTTTTACTTACTGTATAAATAGATTTAGGAAATAAAGCTATGCTAGTTGGTTCAATTGTATAAGTTAATTCAAGTCTTGGTCTATATGTTAACCCAAAACCAAACTTTCCATACCCAATGTCCCATTGCATCATCTGTTTACTTCGTCCAACCCTTAACTCTTTTGGACCTTCAACTCTTAAGATAATAGTATCATCTTTTATAGATTTTTTTAAATCATCACACTCTAAACCTGATAAATGCCAATTTCTCCAAATACCTTGTGTCAGCTGATGGGACTCAGTAGGGCGACCAATATATCTAATTATCTCCATATTATTTACATCTTCAAAATCTGTAATATCACCCATTGTATCTTGATTAACAAGTCCTACATTCCATTCACCATACTTTTCAATTGTAGTTGAAACTCTGTTTATTGGATATAGATTAAATGAAGCTAATTTTATAAGTGCATTTTGAGGAAGTGATTTTACATTTATGGAAATAATAGCATATGAAATACCTTTATTTTCATCAATTCCTACAAATAAAGAATTTACACCAAAATGTTTAGGATTATTATTTAAGTTCTCTGCCACATAACCAGTACCTTTTGCATTGGCATAAAAAGTTCTACTATATTCATCATACTCAACTAAAGTTCTAATTTTAATTTGAGGATAAAAAGGTGACTTTTGATTTGTTTTTTTATTTACAACTCTAATATTGTAATAATAATCTCTATTTGAAGCTAGATTTATATCACTAAACTCTAAAGCTTGGGTTTTTGCAATTAAGTTAGAAGAGTTACAAAACTGTTTATCTTTTTGGCTTCTAAATATTTCAAAATAGATATTCTTATTTAATTGATAATCCCATTTTAATGTTACATGATTTGAACCAATTTCACTAGCTTCAAAACTATCCACTCTATTCATTAAAGAAGCTTTGGCATAATTATCTACTTCTTTTAATGCATATATTAGTGCTGGAATATGCTCTCTTATATTTTCATTCATATCTTCCATATAATCACTAATATTTCTAGTTCCTACTTCCACAACTGACGAAAGTATTCCTTGTGAATAATAAAATTCTCTTCCACTTCCTGATATTAATTTTGCAGGAGGTTTACCTTGATGTATCCCATATTCTCGTCCTGATATCTTTCTGATTTCCTCTGCCATATTTGCACACAAAGTATTCATATCAATTGTATCAATTGTATCTTCATGTCTAAAATCATGCGCAGGAAAGAAAACATTACCTTGACTATGGTAATCTAAAGCAATAGTGATATTTGTGTGGGCTAAAACAAAGTCTCTTAAACTTTGAGTTTCAGGCTCACTAAAAGGTTCAGGACCTCCATATACATTTGATGCAGTATTTGTAGACTTTACAAATCCTATAGGAAAGTTTCTATTTAAGTCAACTCCATATGTTCCATCTAAATTTTGTCTTCTATTTTTTCTCCAAAAAGAGAAATGATTTCTTGAATATTCATAACCATCAGGGTTAGCACAAGGTACCATATAAATAGTACTTTCATTTAAATATGTTTGTAAAGTAGGGTCAGTTTCTAGATTTTTTAATACATAAGTTGCAAACTCTATAGCTAACTCATGTCCAATCCACTCCCTAGCATGGATTGTCCCTGTATAAAATAGGGCAGGTTTATTATTTGCTGTTTCAATATTTTTTGATATTGTTATTAAATTAATATCTCTTTTTTCCCAAGTTTGACCAATAGATTCTATTTTGAAATATTCTGGATATTTCGCTTCCAATTCTTTGAAAATTGTTGTTGAAGCATCGTATGATCTGTATAATCTTTTCAATAAATTATTCTCCTATTTTTAATCTAGCCTTCAATTGACTAAACTTATTTTTCCCAATACCTTCTATCTCTTTTAATTCATTTATATCTTTTAACTTTGTTACTTTTTTTCTATAATCGATAATAATTTTTGCTAATTTGGGACCAATACCTTTTATTTTTTTTAGAACTTCAATAGTAGCAAAATTTATATCGATTCTCATATCATCAATATTTTCATCCCAAGCTTTTAACATTTGTGCATCTATTGATTCTAATTCAAATAAATCAGAACTATCAGTAATAATATTCTCATCAAGATACTCTTTTATTTCAATAGCCAACTCTTCATCCATACCATATAAAGACATTAAATCAGTCAAACTAGCTTCATTTAAATTGATTTTTTTCTTTTCAAATTCAGTAACAGTACTTGCTTGTTTTTTATAGGTTTTTTCTATATCTTTTGGTGCAATTGAATCTGGAATATCATTACTATTACTAATTTCAGTTAATGCCATATCAAAATCTTTTGTATCATTTAAAAAATACTCTCCATCAAAACTAGGTTTATATTTACTAAACCCTATGTGTCTCATAGTTCTAAGTAATGAAGAGTCTATTTTCCCTAACTCTTCCCAAGAGAACATTGGAACATGAGGTTTTTTAAATCTTCCCATAGAAAAATCCCACATCAAGTATTGACAAATCCAGTCTCTAATATATGGAAAAGCTGCAAAAGCAGTTGCACACTCTAAGATATATGCTTTTCCTGTTTTAGCACAAATAGCAATATCACAAGCCCAATACTCTGCTTTTGCAGCTTTACTAGCTTTTACAGCAAGTTCTAGGGCATTCATAGGAATATTTTCATAAGACATTGAACCTCCTTGTGAGGTATTTGTAATCCATTCCCCAGCACCCGAATATCTCCAAAAAGCACAAATAGGTTTGTGTCCTATAAGCATTACTCTAATGTCCCCTGAATCTTTTAAATCAATTGCATTTTGAGTATAAATTGGAGTATATTTTTTTTCATCCAAAAGTTTTTTTGCTTCTTTGTAACTATCAGCTTTGTGAACATAATAACCACCATAATTAGATGCTCCATAACTTCTTTTTATAATTTGTGGGTAAGTAGCTTTATTTTTTAGATAATCATACCCTTTATCTTTATCATAATATATTTTTGTTTTGGGAATTGAAATATTAAATTTCTTACAAAATAGAGTTACATTCTCTTTTGATTTATTTGAAAACTGTGTTTCAATCGAGGGTACAAATCTTACATTCGGAAGCTCTTTTGATATTTCGACAAATGTCTCATATGCAGTTGCAGGAATATTTCCTATTAAAACTTCAATTTTTTTTCTTTTAATCTCTTTTATAAATCTTGCTTTGTCATTTTTCCAATGATATGTAACAGTTTCTATTTTATCTGGCCATCCTTTAAAGTTTGACTTATCAAAAAATCTCATTACATAATCTAAATATAAGAATCCTATCTTTGGCAGTTTTTTCATTTCTTATCCCCTTTTTTAGTTTTTCTATCAATTAAATCTACAATCAAGTCTATTTTTTTGTCATTAAAATCTAAACCCATCTTTTCTTGTTCTGGCGTTGCAAAAGCAGGTATTCCATTTACTTCTAAAACAATAAATTCTTCCTTTTTTCTATCATAAATAATATCAACACCTGCAATATCAAGTCCTGTAATTTTAGTTGCTTTTAGTGCCAAATTGATTACATCATCATTTGGTTCCCTTAAAAATACACTTCCACCACTTGTAACATTTGTTCTCCAGTCACTTCCTCCTGCTTTTCTACCATAACACCCTACAAATTGACCATCAACAATATCAACTCTATAATCAGTATTATCATAATCAATAAATTTTTCAACATAAAAATATCTTAAATCCATTTGATTTAAAAAAGGAATAAGCATATCTAATGTTTCTTCATTTTCTATTTTAGTAAGACCAACTCCACCCCAACCATCAGTAGGTTTATAGACCATTTTTGACCATTTCTTCATAATAATATTTAAATGATGAGTATCATCCCTATGACAAAGTTTATAATCTGCAGTTTTTACACCGTTTGTTCTTAGCCAAAATGCTGTATGAAACTTATCTTCTGTTAGTTCAAAAGAATCATAATTATTAATCATAGGAATAACTCTATTTAAGGCTTTATATAAATACATTTGGTATTGAGTCTGTTCCCCCGCATTATAAGAAAAAAACAAGTCAAGTTTATCTAATTTCATTTTATCATAAATAATATGACCATTCTTTGCAATAGCATTTCGTAAATTCAAATTAGGAATTGTTTCAATATTTCTCTCTTTTAATTTTTCTATCATTTTTCCTTCTATAATATTTCCACCACCATTTTGATAAAGCCACATACCTATTTTTCTATTCATAATAATCCCCTTTAATCATTATTTTGAAAATGAGCTAAAATTTTAGTCATTAAATCAATTCTAGTTTGAAAACTACTTTTCAAAGCTCTTTCTTTTACTGTATGATCACCATCTCCATATGGACCAAAACCATCTAAAGTTGTAACTCCACAGGAGGCAACAATATTTGCATCACTTACACCACCTCTTTTTTCAGTTAATTGTTTAATATTTGCAATTTTTTCTATTGTATTTATTAGTTCTAGTTGATTAGAGTTTTCTTCCATTACATCTCTTTGAATTGAGCCTATAAGTGTTGATACACTACCCTGTACATAAGATTTCTTTACAATCCTATCTATTGCATTTAAAACTCTTTCTTTCTCATCACTCAATGTATATCTAAGTTCTAATGTAATCTCACATTTTGGTGAGATTGTATTTGCTCCAATTCCACCATTAATTTTACCAACATTCACGGTTGTCTCTAAATCTAAATTTGTTAGCTTTACTAATTCTTGTAGTTTATAACTAGCTTCAAGATTTGCATCTATGCCTTTACTATAATGGTTCCCCGCATGAGCAGCTTTACCTTCAATATGTATTGTAAAAGTTCCTACACCCTTTCTTTGTGTAACAACTTCCATATTTTCACCCGCTGCTTCAAATACAAAACACAAATCATAATTTTTTGCAATATCTGAAGTTAAAAATTTAGAATCATCACTTCCTGACTCTTCATCAGAAACAAGTAAAAAATCTATATTAAAAATCTCATTATTTTGATTATAAATATTTCTAAGTGCTTGAAGAGCAACTATATTCCCACCTTTCATATCACAAGCACCAGGACCATAAATCCAATCTTCATCTTCTGTAACAGATTCAAAAGTATCAGGAGGGAATACGGTATCATTATGTCCTAAAAGTAGAATTTTTGTCCCATTTTTTTTCTTTGATAAAAAGAGTAAGTGATCACCTATTAATTCACGAGAGTAACTATTTTTTTGAAAGCCTAAATCTTCCAGCCATATTGACATGAGTTTACCAACTTTATCAACGCCATCTTTATTTTTTGTATAAGAGTTTATACTCATTATAGTCATTAAATCGCTTAAATAGTTCATGTTCATCCATATAGTTAATGTAGATAATTTACTATAAAAAGTTATACATTAATTATAAAATAATTATATATAAAATACCTTATATTATCTTACTGTAATATAGTAGCATTTTCGTTACAAATAATCTAAAATTAAATTAATAGAAAGTTGTAACCTAAAGTTTTATAATAGTTTTTATGTGAATTATCATTATAGATGATAGCATAGAATATATATTTAGGAGGAGTAAGGGTGTTTATTTTTTAACCACCCTTACTTAATTATTTATTTTTGTTTTTGTTTTTTTGACCTGCAATAATAAATCTAAGAGCATTAAGTCTAATAAAACCTTCTGCATCTTTTTGATTATATACTTCGTCTTCTTCAAATGTAGAGTGAGCTTCTGAATATAAAGAGTTAACAGATTCTCTTCCTACCACCATTACACTACCTTTGTAAAGTTTTAATTTTACAGTACCTTCAACATTTACTTGAGTTGCATCAATTGCTGCTTGAAGCATTTCTCTCTCAGGAGAGAACCAATATCCTTGATAGATAAGTTTTGCGTATTTTGGCATCATTTCATCTTTTAAATGAGCAGCTTCTCTATCTAAACAAATAGATTCGATTGCTCTATGAGCTTTAAGCATAATTGTTCCACCTGGAGTTTCATAACAACCTCTTGCTTTCATACCCACATATCTATTTTCAACAATATCAAGTCTTCCTATACCATGTTTATTTCCATAGTCATTTAATTTTTTAAGTAATGTTGCTGGAGATAACTCTTCACCATTAATTGATATTGGATCACCATTTTTATATCCAATAGTGATGTATTCTGCTTGGTCAGGAGCTTTTTCAGGTGAAGTAGTCCATAACCACATTGATTCTTCTGGTTCATTATTTGGATTTTCTAAATGTAAACCTTCATATGAGATATGTAAAAGGTTTGCATCCATAGAGTATGGACTAATAGCTGGATTTCCATCTTTATCAAGATGTTTTTTATCTATTTCAATTCCATTCTTTTTAGCATAAGCTAATAGTTTTTCTCTAGAATTTAAATCCCACTCTCTCCAAGGAGCAATAACTGTAATTTCAGAATCAAGTCCTAAATAACCTAATTCAAATCTAACTTGGTCATTTCCTTTTCCTGTAGCTCCGTGAGAAACTGCATCTGCACCCATTTTATGTGCTATTTCAATTTGTTTTTTAGCGATTAAAGGTCTTGCAATTGAAGTACCTAATAAATATTCACCTTCATAAATTGCATTTGCTCTAAACATAGGGAATACATAATCTTTTACAAACTCTTCTTTGATATCTAGTATAAATATATTTTCAGGCTTAATTCCACAAGCTAAAGCTTTAACTCTAGCTGGTTCAACCTCTTCACCTTGACCTAAATCAGCTGTGAATGTTATAACTTCAGCATTATATTCATCTTGAAGCCATTTTAATATTGTAGATGTATCAAGTCCACCACTATAGGCTAATACTACTTTTTTTACTTCTTTTTTACTCATTTATTATATCCTATATCATAGTAATTTTAAGGAGTTATTTTATCTTATCTTAGCTATAATCTTGTTTATGAGAATAGATAAATTTTTAAACGCAGTTAATATTACAAAAAGAAGAGCAGTTGCTGAAGATATGCTTGAACATAAAGTAGTTCATATAAATGGTATGCCAGTCAAAAAAGCAAAAGAAGTTAAGGTTGGGGATTTAATTGAAATTAAATACTTAGAGTATATAGAAGAGTATAAAGTACTACAAATTCCACAAACAAAATCAACTCCAAAATCAAAACAAACAGAATATATAGAAAAACTAAAAGGAAAAGATGATGTTTAGTAAAGACAAACTAAAATTTGATGATATATTTGAAAATAGACTTCCAGTGGAAGAAGTTAGAGAGTATTTAATTAAATTATATAAAGATGGAGAAACCGCTGAACAAATAGCAGCAGCTGCTGATGCTATGAGAGATCATCTTATTGCTTTACCAGTTGATTATTCTTTAAAAGATGAGTTAATTGACAATTGTGGAACAGGTGGAGATAAATCAAATAGTTTTAATATCTCAACAACAGTTTCATTACTTTTGGTTGCTTGTGGTTCAAAAGTAGCAAAGCATGGGAATAGAAGTATTACAAGTAAGTCAGGAAGTGCTGATATGCTAGAAAAGCTTGGTATAAATCTAAATTTAAATATTGATAATCAAGTAAAAATGCTTGAAAATACTGGTTTTGTATTTATGTTTGCCCAAAATCATCATCCAGCAATGAAAACTATAATGCCTATACGAAAATCAATACCACATAGAACTATTTTTAATATTTTGGGACCTTTAAGTAATCCAGCAACAGTATCAAAACAACTAATTGGTGTCTTTAGTGATGAGTATATCCATAGAATGATTACAGCTCTAAGTCTTTTAGATACAAGAAGAGCTATGGTTGTTAGTTCAAAAGATGGAATGGATGAAATTTCAATTAGTGATGTTACTTATGCAACTACATTGATTGATCAAAGAACACATGATTTTATAATAGATCCTAGAGATTTTGGATTAGGATTGTATTCAAAAGATGATATTTTAGGTGGAGATGCTCAAGAAAATGCTCAAATCACAAGAGATATCTTAGAAGGAAAAGTAAGTGGTGCAAAACTTGATATTGTATTACTTAATGCAGGAGCTGCACTATTTATAGATGATAAAGCAAAAGATATAAAAGAAGGTATTGAAATAGCAAGAGAAACTATCAATTCGGGAAAAGCAAAAGAAAAACTTGATCAAATCATTAATTTTTCTAAAAGTATGAAATAGGATAATTTTGGAAAAAATAGAATTAGTTTTAGAAGAAAATGATTTAATTAAAATCATTAATAAATTAGATAAAATAATTGATAAAAAAGAGTCAATTGTTTTATTAAGAGGTGACTTAGCAAGTGGTAAGACTACTTTAGTAAAAAACTATGTAAAGTTCTTAGAAATCGATGACTTAGTTACATCACCAACTTTTTCAATTCAAACAATTTATGGTGAAAATATTTATCATTATGATGTTTATAATAAGACTTTAGAAGAGTTTATATCTTTAGGTTTATTAGAAGAATTTGAAAAAGAGGGTATCCATTTTGTAGAGTGGGGAGATGATAGATTAAATGAACTTCTTAACTCTTATGGATTTCATACTATTAAAATAGATATTGAAAAATTAGAAAATAAAAGGCGATATATAATTAATGCATAAATTAAGAATAGAAAACATAACTAAAAACATTAAAAAAACTCAAATTTTACATGGTATTTCACTTGAAGTTAAATCTGGAGAAATAGTTGGTTTATTAGGACCAAATGGAGCAGGTAAAACTACAACTTTTTATACTGTTTGTGGACTTGTAAAACCAACTTCTGGGAAAGTTTTTTTAGATGAAACAGAAATTACAAATTTGCCTTTACATAAAAGAGCATTAAAAGGTATAGGGTATTTACCACAAGAATCATCTATTTTCAAAGACTTAAGCGTAGAAGACAATCTAATGCTTGCTGCTCAAATAGTTACAAGTGATAAAGCTGAACAATTTAAAAGAGTAGAAGAGTTACTTGAAGTTTTTAATATTGAACCAATTAGACAAAGAAAAGGAATCTCTTTGTCAGGTGGGGAGAGAAGAAGAACAGAAATAGCAAGAGCTTTAGTATCAAAACCAGTTTTCCTATTACTTGATGAACCTTTTGCTGGAGTTGATCCAATTGCTGTTAAAGATATTCAAGAAATTATCAACCAATTGACACTTAGAGGTATTGGTGTGTTAATTACAGATCATAATGTAAGAGAAACTCTTCAAATATGTGATAGAGCATATGTTATGAAAAGTGGAGCACTTTTAGCAGCTGGAAATAGTGATGAGATTAGGAATGATGTAAGCGTAAGAGAACACTACTTAGGAGAAAGTTTTACTTTTTAAAAGTAAAAAACTCTCTCTTCTTCACTTTTAAGTGCTTTATTTAAAGCAGAACTTACTCTTTGTAAAATAAGCTCTTCATTATCATCATTTTTTAATTCAACTACTCCAAAACAACTATGTTGAGGAAGTTTCTTATTTACAAGCATAGTATTTAAAATGTCTTCAAGTTTATAAGATACATTTAGCGCACCATCTAAGTCAGTTTCAGGTAATAAAACTAAAAAAGATGATTCTTCAGATTTAAAACAAATATCGTGTTCTCTTATATTATTTTTAATTAATTCGCTAATATCATTTAAAAAGTCTTCATATGAGATAATTTTTTCATCTATATTTCGTACACTTAGCTTTATTAAAGATAAATCTTTTCTATATCTTCTAACTCTTTTTGATTCAATTGAAAAGATTTTATGAAATCTATTTAAATTGTATAATCCTGTTATCAAATCATGATTATATTTGTATTCAAATAAATTTGATTTCTCATTTAAATTTGTAATATCAAATAAAGAGACTAGAAAATAAGTTTTTTCTTTTTCTATTTTTGTAACATTTAATTTAAAAATCCTAGTAACATCAACTACTTTTATTTTAATTAATACATTTTCTTTATCTAAACTAGAAATAAATTCATACCATGAAATATTTTTCAACTCTTCTTTATTAGGAAGAAATAATTCTTTATCTAATAATATTTTTTCTAAATTTATATCAAATACTTTGAAGTTTTTTGAAAAGATATCATTTTTAGCAACTATTTTTCCATCTTCTAATATGGCTACTAAACTATCTTGATTATTTAATAACTCAATAGTAGAGTCCTCAAAATCGAACTCTTTACTATGTATTTCTTTCTTTAAAAACTTATGTTCTAAACATTTTGTAATATTTTTTATTAATTCATATAAATCTAAAGGTTTTAAGCAGTAAGAATTAATACCTAATTCAATAGATTTTTTATAAAAACTTGAATCAGTATGTGCTGTTGTTACAATACTAGGGATATTTGAATTAATTTCATTAATTCTTTTTATCATCTCTAAACCGTTCATTTTAGGCATATTGATATCAGCAATAATCAAATCTATATCAGGATTATTTTTAAATGATTCAAGGCCTTCTTCTCCATCGCTACAAACTGTTAAATTACCTACAATACTATTTAAAATATTAGAAGTAAAATTTCTAATTTCTTCTTGGTCTTCCACATAGAGTATGTTTAGTTGTTTAAAAAAATCTTTATTCATAGGTCCTTCTATTTTGCAAAAATATTAAGTGCATTTTTCAAATCTTCTTCTGTATCAATACCAAATGATTTAGATTGTACTTCAACCATTGCAATCTTCTTTTCATGATAGATTGCTCTTAATTGTTCAAGCTTTTCAATACCTTCAGTTAACGCTGATGGAAGTTTACAAAACTCATCTAAGCTTTTTACTGTAAATCCATAAATTCCTAAATGCCCATTATAAGTAGCATGTTCATAATGATCTCTATGATATGGGATTTTACTTCTAGAAAAATAAGTAGCATTTCCTTTATCATTTAGTAATACTTTTACATGATTTGGGTCATCTGCTAATTGTGAAGATATCTTTTTATGGCAAGATACAATCATAATATCTTCTTTATTATCTCTAACTTCTTTTACTCTATTAATAACAGCTTTTATAACATCAACTTCTATAAAAGGTTCATCAGCTTGAACATTAATAACAATATCATCTTCTTTTAAATTGAGTTTTTTAGCTGCTTCATTTATTCTATCCGTTCCACTTTGATGTTCGCTTGAAGTCATAATAGCATTTATTCCATGCTCTTTTGCTAAGCCAATAACATTAGCAGAATCTGTAGCAATTGTTACATCATCTAGACTACTCACTTGTTTAGCAGTTCTTATAACCATAGGTAAACCTAGTATATCAACTAGGATTTTATTTTGAAATCTACTAGAATTTAATCTTGCAGGTATAATTATCATATTTTGTTTCCTTTAAATTATTATAGGTAATTTTATTTTAATAGTTGTTTCATTCTCAATAGAACTAACTTCAATTGTACCTTTTAAATGCATTTGAACGATACTTTTAACAATGTATAATCCTAATCCTACACCATGTTTTTCCTCTTTTGTTGAAAAGTATGGTTCAAAAATTTTTGAAATTTTGTCATTATCTATTCCTCCAGCATTATCATGGAAGGTTAACTCAATAAAATCGTTTATCTTTTTTACTTCAATTGTTATTTTTTTATTATCTTCTATCATATTTTTTTGCATTGATTCAATAGAGTTTTGAACAAGGTTATTAAATACTGTTACTATTCTATCTTGATAGGTTTCAAGTATCAAATTATCATCACAAATTATTTCGAAATCTATAACTCTTTTATATGGTTTAATAAGAGTTTCAAATAGTTTTTTTAACTCTACTATTTCTTTTTGTCCTTCGAACTCAATTAATGACTTGAACTCTTCAATTGTATTTGATAAACTTTTTACACTTTCAGTTATTTTCTTTAAACCCTCATGAAAAGGTCCTGTATCATCTATATCTAGAGATAGCTTTTGGGCAATAATAGAAATAGTGTTAAGAGGTTGTCTCCACTCATGGGAAATAGTTCTTATAGTATCTGTCATAATATTTAGTTTATTATCTTGAACTAATAGTTTTTCAGATTGGTCTAAAGTATGAGTAATATCAAACATAAGTGCCGTAAATCCAGTAATATCACCATATTTATTATAAATTGGTTTTATTTTAATATCCACCCAAAAAATATCATTATTCTTTTTGACATTTTTAATTTTACCTGTCCATTCTTTACCACTTTTTATATTACTCCACAGATCTTGGAAAAGTTCTTTAGGAGAATCTTCATGTTGAATAACAGCATGTGATCTTCCTAATAATTCACTTTTTGAATAACCTGTCAATTTGCAAAAAGCATCAGAAACTTCAGTGATAAAACCGAACTTATCTGTATGACTTGAGATAACATATTCATTTAAAATTTGGTCATCTGAGATTTGTTTTGTAATATCTTTAGCATTTAAAACAAAATATTTTTTGTTTAGCATAAGAGAAACAGTTACTTTAAGATAAATTGGTTTTTCATCTTTTCTTGTACAAATAAGATTCATATCTGTATCATAAGAATTAATCATATTATTTTTTAAAAGTTGTAAGAATGATATTTTATATGATTCATTAACTAAATCAACAAATTTTAAAGATAATAATTCTAAATTCGTATATCCTAATATTGGGCTTAGTGCATCATTTACATATAAGAATTTACTCTTAAAATCAATGATACCAATTCCATCCCATGAGTTATTAATTATTTCTTTTAATTCATAGTTTGTATTTTTCAATTTTTCTAAATCTGAACCCATTAAAAACCTAAATAAACTTATTTTTATATCTTTTCATTATAATATAAAAACTTTAAAACTAGGGAAAATTTAATGGATAATGATAATTTAAGTGCTAAAAAAACCATAACTGTAATAGATACATTTGGGTTTTTATTTAGAAGTTTTTATGCACTTCCTCCTTTAAAATCAAAAGATGGCTTTCCAACAGGATTATTAACAGGATTTATGAATTTTATATCAAATGTTGGAAAAGACTTTCAAACTGACTATATAGTTTTTGCACTTGACTCAAAAGGTGATACTTTTAGAAATGCAATCTATGATCAATATAAAGCACAAAGACCAGATGTTCCAGAAGACTTACTAAGACAACTTCCAATTGCAATTTCATGGATAGAACAAATGGGCTTTAAAACGGCTATTAAAAGTGGATTTGAAGCTGATGATATCATAGCTTCAATTGCTCACGATGCAAGAGAAAAGAACTTAGAAGTTAGAATAGTAAGCCATGACAAAGATTTATATCAATTAATTGATGATGATACAGTTTATTTATTTGATCCAATTAAAAAAGTAGTAATCAATGAAGAAAAATGTTATGAAAAATATGGTGTTCACCCTAATCAATTTACAGATTATCAATCACTCTTAGGTGATAGTGCTGATAATGTTCCAGGAGTAAAAGGAGTAGGGGCTAAAACAGCAGAAGCTTTAATAAAAGAGTTTGGAACTTTAGAAAATATTTATGAAAATATCGAAAGTGTTCCAAAACCTAGATGGAAAACACTTCTTTTAGAAAATAAAGAGATGGCTTTTATTTCAAAAGAGTTAGTAACTTTAAAAAAAGATTGTCATTGTATAGATTTTTTAGATCAATTTGAATTACCAAAAGAAAATCCAATTTTAAAAATTCAAGATACTTTATTAAAATATGACTTAAATAAAATAGTTGAAAGAGTTCATCAAAATGGACTTAACTATAAAACCCAAATGCCAAAACCAAAAGAAAAAATAAATTATGACTTTATATTATTAAACACAAAAGAAAAATTAGAAGAAGCAATAAATACTATCCCAAAAGATTCTATTGTGGCTTTTGATACTGAAACAACAAGTTTAGATACAAAAATAGCAAAAATAGTTGGTTTTTCTTTTTGTTTTGATGAAAACAAAGCATATTATATTCCAATATCACACTCTTATTTAGGCGCTTCAGAGCAAGTCTCAATAGAAGATGCTAAAGATGCAATTAATAAGTTAAACGATTTTAAACTTATTGTTCAAAACTTCAAATATGACTTTGATATTATAAAATTTAACTTTGATATTGAGTTAAATTTATTTGCTGATACTATTATTTTAGCTTGGTTATTAGATAGTAGTTCAAAAGTAGGGCTTGATGCACTTGCAAAAAGCTATTTTGACCATACAATGATTGCCTTTAAAGATGTAGTTAAAAAAGGTGATGATTTTTCTACTGTAGATATTTCAAATGCTTGTAACTATGCAGCAGAAGATGCTTTGATGACATACAAAATATACTTTAAACTATTAGAAGAGTTTAAAAAACAAAATTGTGAACATCTTTTAAAAATAGCAGATGATTATGAGTTTAAATTTATTGATGTTTTAATAAATATGCAAAATAATGGTGTAAAAATAGATACACAAATTTTAAAAGACCTTAAAGTTCAAAATCAAGAATATATTCAAGAACTTACAAAAAAAATCCATGAACTAGCTGGAAGTAAATTTAATATAAATTCACCAAAACAATTAGGTGTAATACTTTTTGAAACATTAGGATTAACTGCTTCGAAGAAAGGAAAAACAGGATATAGCACAAATGAAGTTGTACTAAATAAACTAGTAGACTCCCATGAAATTATTTCAGTAATATTAGATTATAGAGAAGCATATAAACTACAATCTACTTATATTGAACCCCTTTTAGAATTAGCTTCAAATGACAGTGAAAATAAAATCTATACTTCTTTTTTACAAACAGGAACAGCAACAGGAAGACTTAGTTCAAAAAATCCAAACTTGCAAAATATTCCAGTAAAAAGTAGTGCAGGAAGAGAGATAAGAAAAGCCTTTATTGCAAGAAAAGGATATAAACTTGTTGGTATTGATTATTCTCAAATAGAATTAAGATTATTGGCTCATTTTAGTAAAGATAAAGCCTTAGTAGATGCTTTTAATAATGATTTAGATATTCATAGCCAAACAGCTGTAAAAATATTTGGTGAAGAAAAAGCAGCTGAAAAAAGAAATGTTGCCAAAACAATAAACTTTGGATTACTTTATGGGATGGGAAGTAAAAAACTAGCGGATACTCTTAAAATAACACCAAAAGAGGCTAAAGTTTATATTGATTCATATTTTGAAGCGTTTACAAATGTAAAAGAGTATATGAAATCAATTGAAAATTTTGCTTTGGAAAATGGATATGTTGAAACTTTAATCAAAAGAAGAAGAATATTTGATTTTAACGCAGCAAATACAATGCAAAGAATAGGTTATTTAAGAGAAGCAGTTAATACAAAATTTCAAGGAAGTGCAGCAGATTTGATAAAATTATCTATGATAAAAATCTTTGAAAAATATAAAAATAATGAAAATTTAAAAATGATTTTGCAAATTCATGATGAACTTATTTTTGAAGTTAAAAATGAAAATTTGGATGAAATAACGAATGATTTGAAAAAAATAATGGAAAATATATTTACACTAGAGATACCTTTAAAAGTATCTGTGGCTATAGGTAATAGTTGGGGTGATTTAAAGTAAAATAAAAAAGTTTTTTATTAAAAAATAATTTTCTTTTGACAAGAAAAATAAATTTAGCTATAATAAAACTAAATAAATCAATTAAAGAGTAATGAATGATTAAAACATTAAAAAATATTAGAAAACTAAATAATGCAAAATTATTAGTTGTAAGTAGTGATTTAAATGTTAAAAAATCTTTAGAACAAGATTTAGATAATTATTTTAAAGAAGTTAGTTTTGTATCAAATAATAAAGATGCATTAATTTTAGCTAGTCAAAGTACTTATGATCTTGTAATTATTGATACTCAATGTGAGGGTATGCTTTTCAAAGATTTTTGCTTTGAATTAGTTGAAATTGCACAAACACTACCTAAAATAATAATTTCGAGTGATGATAATAGCGAAGATATAGTTACTGCTGTAAATTGTAACTCATACACATTTATTTCAAAACCCTTACGATTGCAAGATTTAAAATTAGCAATTATAATGTGCTTAAATCAAACAAAAAGAGGTGATAAAGTAGAATTCCAAAATGGAATTTACTTTGATGAATATAGAGACCAATTTTTCAAATCAGGCGGAGCAGCGATTGATTTTACAAGACTTGAAAAAGGGTTCTTAAAACTTCTTATTGCTAGAAGAGGTGAAATTACTGATTATGATACAATTAAAGAGGTTGTATGGAAAGGTAAAAATATGTCTATTTATACAATGAGAAATATTGTAAATAAAATAAGACAAAAAACTTATTATGAAATAATTAGAAATCATTCTAATAAGGGATATGTAATTGACGAAACAGGTATGAAGAGATTCTAAATAATAAAGGGTGCCTAAATGGAAGAACTAATTTTGACAAAAGAAGAATTAGTCGAAATGTTTGAAAATCATATTCTTGAGGACACTCAAAAAGGTTGGTTATTAGATAAAAAAGTAGTAGAAATTATTGCTTTACATGAAGTTGAACCTAAATATCTACAAGATATTACAAATGCAAAATATTATAAAATAATCCCGAAAGGTAATTAATGTCACACTGTCCGTTCTGTAAAAAAAAGATTGCTATGAGCAAAGCATTTTGTTCAAGAAGTTGTAAAGAAAATTATTTTCAACTAATAGCAATACAAGTTCCAAAACCATTCTTAAAAAGAATATTTGTGTTTTGTGATCCTGAACAAAGAGAAGCAGAAATAGAAAACTTCGCTGATAGACATGGTTGGCGATTAGATTTATTAAAGAATAAAATTGATGAATTAGCAGTAGAGCATGGATTCACCAACTGACCAAACTGATCTAAAAAATTCAATAATTAATAAATCAACAATTCTTTATGCAGAAGATGAAAATATTCTCAGAGAAGAAGTTTCTAACATACTACAAGGTTTTTTCCAAAAAGTTTTTATTGCATTAAATGGTGAAGAAGCCTTAGATATCTATGAAAAAAATAAAAAAGAAATAGATATCTTACTCACTGATATAAATATGCCAAAGATGAACGGGATAGAACTAATTTCACAAATAAGGCAAAAGGATAGGAATCTTCCCATTCTTATTTGTACTGCATTTAATGAACCTCTAATATTAATAAAAGCTATTAAACTAGGGGTTAATGACTATATAATTAAACCAATACAAATGATTACTACACTAAAAGTTTGTGATAAAATTCTCACAATTAGAAAAAATGAACTTCTAATTGAGAAACAACTAAAAGAATTAGAAGATTTAAAATCTATTTTAGAAGATGAAAATTTTATAATAGAAACTAATTTAGAACACAAAATCACTCATGTAAATTCTCTTATATGTAAAGCATCAGGATATAAAAAAGAAGAACTAATAGGACAAAGTAATAGTATTTTAAAACATCCAGATACTTCAAATACTTTCGCAGATAATTTATGGAAAACTATTAATTCAGGAGAAAAATGGCAAGGTAAGATAAAAAATCTAGCGAAAGATGGCAGTACATTTTATACAAAAACTACTATTATTCCTATATTTAATGAAAATGGAGATATTACAAAGTTTTTATCAACAGGTACTTTAATTACATCAGAAGAAGAGGAAAAACAAAGTCTAAAGAGACTAATACTTCAACATAAAGGTGAAAAACTAAAATATGAAAGTAATATTCAACAAAAAATTAATGAAGAAATAAATAATGCTCTTGCAAACTCTAGTAATCAAAGAAATGAACAAAACAAAAAGTTAATTCAACTTGTAAATGATTTAGATGAAGAGATTAAAAGATTAAGAAATAAAAACATTGATAATAATTCACGAGTTTTTACATCTGAAAAGAAACTTAAAGATACAATGACAAGATTTGATAATATGCAAATTGCCTATCAGGAAAAGATTTCAGGAATGAATATCACAATACAAACCTTGGCTAAAAAGTTTGAAGATTTAGTTAAAAAGACTAAATTAACAGTTGATAAACTAAATAAATCTCAAGATTCAATAGCTATTTTACAAGGTTATATAGATGACTATAGAAAAAAAATAGCTGACCTTGAAGATGTTATTGCAAGTTATGAAAAAGAGTTACAAGAACTTAAAGCTAGCAAATAATCTAAGATACTCTTTTTTTCATAATAAATAAAATAAAAAATGCTACAATTAATATACAAAATGATTGTAGCATACCCATTGTCAGCCACCCATCATATATAAAGCCTAATTGAACATCTGGTTGTCTAAAAAACTCAGCAGTTATTCTAGCAAGTGAATAGCACAATGCATAAATAATAGCTAATTGTCCATCAAATTTTTTTCTATTTCTAAAATATACTAATATTAAGAATATAACTAATCCCTCAAGGAATGCTTCATATATTTGAGAAGGATGTCTTAAAACACCATCTACATATATTCCCCAAGGTAGGTCTGTAACTCTTCCTACCAGCTCTTGATTAAAGAAGTTCCCAAATCTACCAAATATATATCCAAAACTAATTCCTAAAACTGCAATATCAGTTATAAACCAAAAAGATACTTTGTTTTTTTTGCAAAATAATAAAGAAGCAATTAAAAAACCAATAAATGCACCATGATAACTCATTCCTGAAATTCCAATATATGTTCCATCAACAAAAGGATTAAATATTTGCCAAGGATGAGTTAAATAATACTTTGTATGTGTATCATAAAATAAGACATATCCTATTCTAGCACCTAAAATAACACCAATTTCAGCCCACCAAATATAAGAATCAAAAATTTCTTGTTTGATATTTATTTTGTCATAATTTATAAACCATTTAGCAACATAAATTGCACTCAAAAGTGCAAAGGCATACATGATTCCATACCAGTGAACGGAAACAGGACCTAAATGAAAGGCTATTGGGTTAAACTGAGAATATATATTTTGCCAAAACTCCATTAATCTAATGCCTCAGCTATTAATTCAATTGGATTTTTAAATACCACATCCACATCTGCTTGATATAAAGAGTTTGTAATTTGCATTCTACATGCACTACATTCTGCACTTACAACTTGTGCTTTAGTCTCTTTTATCATTGCAGCTTTTGGTGCACCTGCTGCTTTTGCGAAGTCATATTTTTCAGTTTGCATAGTAACTCCTCCAAAACCACAACATCTATTTGAATCGCTCATTTCTGTTAAAACATAATTTTGTTTTAATAAGTCTCTTGGCTCTTTCCAAACATTTTGCATCTTTTTAGCATGACATGGATCATGATAAGTTACCACATCATCAATTTTTTTACCAGAACTTGCTAATACTTCTTTTAGTTTAGTATTATTTTCAAGCCATTTTGTAGCCATAAATACTTTTTTAGATAATTTTATAGCCCTTGCTTTCCACTCTGGTTGATTATGTAAATAGTGTTCCCAATCTTGATTAATCATAGCACTACAGGTAGCTTCAGGAATAATTATGGCATCAACATCATCAATCCATGTTTCAAAATACTCTATATTTTTTTTAACTAAATAATCAACAGTATCAAAGTCACCTGTAAAATATGCAGGGGCTCCACAACACAATTGTTTTTTAGGAATAAAAATATCTATTTCTAATTTCTTTAAAATATCAACTAAACTATCACCAATATTTGTATAACTATAATTACCCATACAACCAATAAAAATAGCAACTCTATTTTTTTTACTACTATCTTTGTTTTCCACATTAGAAGGAATATTTTCTGGATATTTATTTAAAAATGTTCTCTTGTCTGCATATGGTAGGGCTCTATCTTTTTTTACAATTGGTAAAGAAAATCTAGGAACAGCAGAACTGCTTTTCTCTTCAATTTTTATTGCACAGGTTTGAAACATCCAACCAAGCTTAGACATAAAGTCCATAATTTTTCTATGTCTTAATAAAAAGAAAAAAGCTCTTTTATACCATGCTATTCCATATTTTTTAGCAATATCAGAACGAACTTGTTCAATAATCATATCTGTTGGTAAGTCATTTGGACAAACTTCCACACAGTTTGTACATAAAAAACAACTTTCAAAAATATCTTTTGCATTTTTATCTAATTCTAATTCATTTCTCTCATATGCACCTAATAAATCAATAAATCCTCTTGGAGAGGTTGCTTCATCTTGATTTATATTAAATATTGTACATACAGGTTTACATTTTCCACATTTAACGCAATCATCGCTAATGCTTGTATAATCAAATTTATTAATTGTTTTCATTATATAGTTTTACTAAACCTTCTTTTACTTTCTGGAATTTTTTTCAAATATGCATCAAAAGGCATACAAATGTTTCTTATAAGCATTGTACCTGTTGGATTTACTTTTATAAACTCTTTATCTAATGTCATTAGTTCAGCTTCTATAAACTCATCTAAGGCATCTACATCTTCTTTGAAGTATTCAAAAAAATCAATATGAAACTTCTCTTCAACTCTTTTAATATTTAAAGAAAAATTACTCATAAGTTCCATTATTACAAATTGTCTTAATTGATCATCTGCACTTAATTTATAACCTTTAAATGTAGGTAATTTACCACTATCTAAAGCCTCTTCATATTGTTTTAAATCTTTGTAATTTTGTGCATAATAATTAACTCCATCACCAATTGAAGTAACACCAATACCTATTAAATCAGCGCCACCTTTTGTTGTATATCCTTGGAAGTTTCTATGCAATTCTCTTTTTTCAATTGCTTTAAAAAGTTCATCATTTTCTTTTGCAAAGTGATCCATCCCAACCATTTTATAACCATTACTTGTAAAAAAGTCAATTGTATCTTTTAAAATAAGTAATTTCTCACTAGGTGGTGCAAAAGTTGTTTCATCAAACTTTCTCATAGTTTTCATAAGCCAAGGAACATGAGCATAATTAAATACTGCAAATCTATCAGCGTCTAATTCTAATATTTTATGAAGTGTTTCGTTAAATGTTTCTCTATTTTGATGTGGTAAACCATATATCAAATCAATATTTATAGACTTGATTCCAGCTTCTCTTGCAATATTCACAACATTTTGAGTTGTTTCGTATGGTTGGATTCTATGAATAGTTTTTTGAACTTCTTCATCTAAATCTTGAACCCCAAAACTTAATCTATTGAATCCACCTTTTTTTAGAACATCCATATGCTCTTTTGTAAAATATCTAGGATCCACTTCACATGAAATTTCAGCATCGCTACTAAAGTTTGGAAAACTTCTTTTTATCATAAAAATTACTTCATCTAATTGTTCAGGTGAAAAATAAGTTGGAGTTCCTCCACCAAAGTGCATTTGAGTCACTTTTCTTGAAGTATCAACATATTTTTCAAGTATTTTTAGCTCTTTTTGTACATACTCTAAATATCTTACTTTTTTATCTTCTTTAGATGTAAAAATTACATTACATCCGCAAAAATAACAGGCGCTTCTACAAAATGGAAGATGAAGATATAATGATAGATTTCGTGAAGAGTCTTGCTTTGCAAAAATATCTATTAAATCATCTTGTGAAAATTCTTCTGTAAACTCAGGAGCTGTTGGATATGAAGTATATCTAGGCCCTGGTTTTGAGTATTTTTCAAATTTTTTAAAATCAATCATTTCTTTTACCATCTAACCAAACCATAACACCTTTTTGTGCATGCAGTCTGTTTTCAGCTTCTTCAAATACTTTACTTTGAGGTCCTTCAAATACCTCTTCAGATACTTCGTACTCTCTATAAGCTGGTAAACAATGTAAGAAAATAGCATCACTAGTTGCATAAGACATAAGTTTTGTATCTACTATATATCCTGTAAAATCTTTTACTCTTTTTTCTTTTTCATCTTCTTGTCCCATAGATACCCAAGTATCAGTTGTAACAACGCTTGAACCCTTTATAGCTTCAATTGGATCATTTCCAATTATTATTTTAGCACCTGATTCTTTTGCAAAGTCTAAAGCTCTATCTAAAATTTCTTGTTTTACTTCATAACCTTTTGGAGTGGCAATTCTAAGTTCAAAACCAAGTTTTGCTGCTAGCATAAGCCATGAATGAGCTAGATTATTTCCATCTCCAACATATGCAGCAACTAAATCTTTGTCTTTACCTTCTTCCATAATTGTCATATAATCAGCCATAAGTTGTACTGGATGAAAATCATCAGTTAATCCATTTATAACAGGTACTTTTGAATATTTTGTAAACTCTTCAAGTTTTGAGTGTTCAAAAGTTCTAATCATTACCATATCAACCATTCTTGAAATAACTCTTGAAGTATCACTCATTGGTTCACCTCGTCCTAATTGTATATCATTTGATGATAAAAATAGTCCTACTCCACCTAATTGATAAATACCAGTTTCAAAAGATACTCTTGTTCTTGTTGAACTTTTTTCAAAAATCATTCCAAGCACTTGTTTAGGTAAATACTCTTTAAAGTTTCTTTGTTTTGTTTCAGCTTTTATTTGCTTTGCTAGTTCTAGAATTTCTAATAATTCTTCTTTACTAAAATCTGCAATTGTTAAGAAATGTCTCATTCTAATCCCTTGTTTTTATAAAAGCAAATATTATATTAGAATTGGCTTTATTTTAAACTTAATTATTAATCTAGTTTACTTAAAAAATATAAATAAATATCTTTTGAAAAGACCTTAATAATGACACTTTAGTGACTTTTTAAGTAATTACAAATTAAGACAATATTACTTAAACTTTGCTTATTAGATTGAAGGGATAAAAATGGAAAAATATATATTCAAAAGGGATAAAGAAAAAGAAGAATACCAATCTTATAAAATAAAAGATGCAATTAAAAAAGCATTTAAAAGTGAACAAGTACCATATGATGAAAGAGTATTTTTTAATGTTGTTAATAAATTAGGATTAATTGAAGAATTATTTGTAGAAGATATTCAAGATATTATAGAAAAAGAGCTTTATAATTTTAAGTATTTTGAGGTAATGAAATCATTTATGGTCTATAGACATACTCACAAACTACAAAGGGAACATGTCTTAGGATTAAGTGAAGATACGACTTTTATAAACTCGACGCAAACTGTTGAAGAGTATATTTTAAAAAGTGATTGGAGAGTAAATGCTAACTCAAATACTGGTTATTCACATGCGGGTCTTATAAATAATAGTGCAGGAAAAATAATTGCAAATTATTGGTTGGATAAAATATATTCTAAAAAAGAAGGTTATGCCCATAGAAATGCTGATTATCATATACATGATTTGGATTGTTTAAGTGGATATTGTGCAGGATGGAGTTTAAGGATTTTACTTGATGAGGGATTTAATA